>NZ_JSWJ01000007.1:0-64459 GCF_000826845.1 Phaeobacter sp. S60 | reverse complement strand
CCCCGCCCGAGCTGAACGATCACATCGATGGACTTGCGGATGTACTCGCGCACCTCGGCGAAGGTCAGCGGCGTTCCCGCCTGCAGTACCATGATCGCCAACCGATCGATGGCGAGTTCCGCGGTTTCGGCGTGGATCGTCGAAACCGACCCACCATGACCGGTGTTGATGGCTTCGAGATAGGTCAGGGCCTCGGCCCCGCGCAGCTCGCCGACGATAATCCGGTCGGGGCGCATGCGGAGGGAGGCCTGAAGGAGGGCGTTGGCGCTGCGTTGCGAGCCGGCACCGCGGTCGGCCAGAAGGGCGACGGTGTTCGGTTGGCCGGGGAAAAGCTCGAAGGCGTCTTCGATGGTGATCAGCCGTTCATGTTCGATGACATGCGTCAGGAGGTGTCGGGCGAAGGTGGTCTTGCCGGTCGAGGTGCCACCGCTGATCAGGACGTTGAGCCGTGCCTCGACCAGGGTTTGCAGCGCGATCTCGAGGTTTTCCTCGGCGAGACTGGCAATGTTCTTCATCTTCTCGGCGCGGAGCGCATCGAGCGAGACGGCCTTGCCGAAAAGATAGGTTGGCACGTAGTCACGTACGCTGCCCGAGGCGAAGAGGCGGATCGTGATCGAGGCACCGCGATCGATGGCGGGCGGCACGGCGACCTGGACCCGGAGGGGCCGGCCTGCATATTCCACCTTGCCGGACACGAGCGGGTTCTTTTCAGAGACGCGGGCCTTGGCGTCGCCGACGATGGTCTGGGCCATGTTGAGGGCGGTGGTGCGATCCACGGTCTGGCCTTCGTGTCGCATCGTGGCGTCACCCGCGACCTCGAGCCAGACCTTGCCGTCCGGATTGATCGTGATCTCGACCACGTCATCGCGTCTCAGCAGGTCGCGGAACGGATCGAGATAGCGCTCGAGGTATGAGGCTGGTGATGCCTGCTCCATCAGTAAATCACCACATCCCGGTCCACCAGCACGGTGACCGAGGCCCCCTGATCGACATAGATCGTCGGCGCGATCGAGACCTGATCGGCAATGACCGAGCCGACCGCATCCTGAAGATCACTGCCGACATCGCCCAGGACTATGCTTGTGGTTTCATTGTTGGCGCTCTCGGCCGCCACGGCCGGCGCCGCCCCGATCACGGAAATCAACGCCGCGCCGCCGAAACGCTCGGCGAACTTGGTGTCGACGAGACCGGTGAGGCCCGAGCGACCGAGTTGGTCCCCGCCCACGGCGGCGATTTCCATCGAGGTGCCGTCCGGGGTCAGGACGCGGGTCCAGAGGATCAGGATACGCTTCTGGTGCAATTCGATCCCGGAGCGGTATTGGCCAAAAAGGCGGGAGCCACGGGGGATCAGGATCCGGTCCCCGGAAAACGCCGGAACCGGCTCGGAGACGACGGCCACGACAGACCCGGGCAGATCGCTGTTGATGGCGGTCTGAAGCGCGGCCTGGATGACCGAGCCTTGCGTCAGCGTGCGCTCGGGATGGGTGAGGCGGGCGGCCTCCTGCACCTCGAGCGGTCGCGCGCTTTGCAAGAACTGCTCATTGCCCGAGAGGGTTGGCCCTTGGGTGCCAGGGGCCGCCGGATCAGCCACCGCCGCGCCACTTTGGCCACCACCCAGACTATTGGAGTGCCCGTCAGCATAGACCACCGCGGGGGATTTGATCTGCGCGGTCAGAAGCTCTTCCGCAATCCGCTCGGCCTCACGTTGCCGCTGCTCCTCTTCCTGACGCCTGCGTTCTTCGAGAAGGCGCTGATCGGCGATCAACCCCTCGCGGTTGAGCTCTGCCTCAAGCCCCTCGCGTTGCGCCCGTTCGGCATCGAGCATGGCTTGCAGCCCTTCGATGCGGGTCTCGGTCTGGCGCTGCAGGTTGGCAAGCTCGGTTTCCTTTGCCGTGAGCGTCGCCTCGAGTGTCGCCTTCTGTTCGTCGAAGGCCTCGCGCAGGTCCGCGACGGCGGATTGGATTTCGGAATTGCGCGCGGCCTGGCTGGCGGCGAGGGCCTCGCGCAGTTTGGCGATCTCGGCCAGCACCTCGGCGCTTGCCTCCGGGGCAGGGGCAGCGGGCACATCAAGCGCTTCCTCGACGGCGATCAGCGCGTCATTGACCCGTTGTTCGGCCTCGTCGGGTGGAAACTCCAACCGCCCGCCCGTGCCGGGGCGGCGGTCCTGGAAGGTTTCGACATCAGAAGTCTCAAGCGCGCTGTCACTTGTCTGCAATCCAGTCGCCAGGAAATACGCGACCCCGGCCCCGCCAAGGGCGAGGGCGGCCGCGAGCGCGCCGACCCCGAGGCTGTTGCCGCGGCGTTTGGATTTGCCGCGCTGGCTGAATTGATCGAGGCGGTCCTGCAGGTCGGGAGGGGTTTGATCGGCCATGGTCAGTTGCTCACGTAGATGGCGCTTTCGTCGCGCCAGGCGCAAATCGCCTCGTCACCGATGCGCAACGTCCAGTAGGTGTTCACCCCGAGCACCCGGACGGTGTTGCCTTGCTGGGTCCAGTTCACCGTGCGCTCACGGCCCTGGTCATCGGCCTTGAAGAGGGCGGGCTGGCGACCGTTCTCCGGGAAGAGGAAATATGTGTAGCGCCCGTCGTCGTAGATATGGCTGGGGCGGAAGTCGCCCTCGCCTGAGACGCGGTAGTTATAGTTGCGCGGGGCCTCAAATCCCTTGGGCTGGCTGGAACCCGCCGCGCGGCGCTCCTCATCGGGGTAGCGGAAGCGCACCTCGAAGAACATGCCGGTGCGATTCGGGATCGAACCTTCGCGCAGGTGGAAGGAATAGGTGCGCCGGTTGGTGATCACCGTCATGTTCGTGGAGGCATTGGCCACATGCGGTTTGATCGTCAGCACGTTGCCGAGTTCGGGGATCGGATCGACCTGGAAGCTCTCGGTGTCGCCGACAATCACCGCTTCAAAGCGCTCCCCCGCCCCGAAATGAATCGTCGTCGAATGCCTGAGATCGGTTTCGATCCGGTAGACCTGGTTCTCGTTATAGACAGCCGTGCGGATGCGGACATCGAGCGGGCCGCCCCGTGGGGTGGCCTCAGCATTCGCAGCAACAGGAAGGGCGAGCGCCAGGAGGAGCGCAGGGAAGGATTTCATCTTGGTCAGTTCTCCAGGGTCTCGGCGTCGACGCGGTAGGAGGTCACCACGAAGCCCAAGGGGTTGGCCCAGACGTCCTGAAGGCGCTGGCGGGTTTCGGGTTGGAAGTCGTAGCCGACAGTGGCGACGTAAGACCGGGTCACGGTGCGGGTGTCGCGGGGGCGGCGCAGCGTACGGGTGAAGCGGACCTGGGCCACGCCGCGCTCGATCTGGTTCACCGATTTGATCACCACCTCGATCTTGGCGTCGCGGCCATAGACGGTGATCGGGTAATCTTCGTTGGTGGAGGACCAGAGATCACGCAGCGTGCGGGCGGCATCGCCGTCCGAGCGATCGAGCACCGAGTTGATACGCTGCTCGCCATCGGTCAGGTCATAGGTTTCGCGGTCATCGACGTAGGCCACGAGATTGGCCTGGATGATGGCATCGCTCTCGGAAAGCGTCAGGGCCTGAACGGCGGCGACCCGATCCATCTCGCCGGTTTCCTTGTCGACCACGACCACGAAGGTCTCGGTCGATTTGAGCGGGAAGAGGCTCGCGCCCGCGACCATGCCGGCCACGCCAACCAGCACGCCGGCCGCCGCGACAAACCAGGCGAAACGCTCGCGCCGCCGTGGCCCGTAGATGAAATCCGCCTCGAAAGCGTCGCGGTCAGGCGCGGAGGAACTGGTCACAAGCTTCTTCAAAGTCGTCGTCTTTCACATCAGGGTTTGCGGAAGCCCTTGGCGGCAGAGAGAAGCGCGCCCGGGCTTTGCCGGATCATCTCGCCGGTTTTGACCACGCCCGCATTGGCCATCTGATTCAGCTCGTGCGGGGACTTGCCGGTGACGAGGCGGGAGGTCGCGCCGGTGCCATACTGGCGCGTGTTCACGAAGCCCTGACGTGCGAGGCCGGTCAGACCCACGGCATTCGAGGCAATGCCCACCACGCCGGTAAGGTTGGAGGCGATGTAGGGCACCGAAGCCATGATCCCGGCGCTGAGGATCAGGATCACGAGGAAGGGCAGGATGAGGCTGACGGTCTCGACATCGCCCGGATCGGCGGAAGCATCCCCAATGGCCTCGGCGATGGCCACGATGATGCCCGCAGCCCCGGCAGCGGCGACGGGCATGAGCGCATAGCCGATGGTGGCGCGGGTCCAGGCCTCGAAGAGGGACTGGGTCGGTTTGAAGAGCGAGGTCACGATCATGAAGGGGGCGATCACGATCATCAGCGCGAAGACAATGCGGGCGAAGGCGATGATCCCTGCGGTGACGGCCGCGAAAACGGCGGAAAGGACAAAGAAGATGGCGCCGAGGACCGCGCCAAAGACCCAGCCCGCGCGATCGCCGATCGTGTCGCCATAGGCGGTGATGCGCGCGACCATATTGTCGAGGCTCTCATAGACCCCGGCCTCGTCGCCCGAGCCGGTGAGGGCGAGGATCGAGGCGCCGATGGAGTCGGGGACTTCCGTGACCACGCCATAGATGGCGCTGAAATTGTCCCAGCTCTGCGCGAATATCCCAACCAGCGCCACTTTTATCCCAAAGGCAAAGCCCGTGCCGAAGGGCAGGGGGCGCAGTTGCATGACCGCGTTGATCCCGAGAAGCACGAGGAGAAGGGTGGCCCCTGCCGAGATGACGTTGCCGACCGAGGCCGCCGAGGACACAAAGCCGTCCTGCGCCACGGTGTTCACCGCAGCGTCGACCTGCCCGAGGATGTCCCGAATGACCCCCATCTACTCTGCACATCCTTCGGCAACTTGAGCTTCCAGCGCATCGGCCTTGGCGTAGAGATCGAGCACCTTGAACGGGAGGCGCGGGTTGTCCGAGGTCTGGAACCGGGGCAGGACGTCAAGTGCCTGATCCCAGGTGAACTGATCCAGCAGGCAGGTGCAGGTTTCCGAGGCGAGCGCTTCTTCGGCGATCAGGATGCGCAGGATGGCGCGGTAGCCATTGCGCAGATAGGCGGTTTCGGCCAAATCGGCGGGCGGTTTGGGGACGCGGCAGTCGTCGGCCTCGTCCCGTTCGATGGCCATCGAGGTGAAGGGCCGATCCTGACCTGATGCCGCGTCGGGGCGGAGGAGGAGAGCGACCGGGATAACAAGTGAAAGGCCGAGAAGTCCGGCTTCCATCACAGTGAAGCGGCTTGGGATGCGTTTGGAAGTCTTCATGGATCCACCGCCATCGAGCGGAACTTGCGCTCATCTGCAAGGGTCGCGGCATCGACAACGCCGAGCTGGCCGGCGCTGACGCCTTGCGCGGCTTCCAGACGCCAGATCTGGGTCAGGATGATCCCGAGCTCGGCGGTGACGCGGGTGTTGAGATCGACGGCTGCTTTCAGCCCGTCCTGATCGTCGATGAGCCCGACCATGGTCTGGAGCCGCTCAAGGCTTTGCCCCGCCTCTGAGTGGCTTTCTTGTGCCGCGACGGAGAGCATGGCGCTGGCCCCGGCCGAGGCGGCAATCCGGTTGTCGGCGGGTTGGTCAGAGCTTGAGAGTGTCCCCAGGCGTTCCGAGGTGAAGCCGCTGCCCGACAGAACGCGCTCGACTGAGGCTGACAGTTCCGCGCCGGGATTGAAGCCGCTCAGGAAATCACCGCTGGCCAAGGATTGCGCGGTGTTGAGCGGGGCCACCAGCTTGCCACGCAGCGCTCGGAATTCCTCGACCGTGGCAAAGAGTTCGCCGAGCCCGCTGCCTTCGATCAACGAGGTCAGTTGCGCCTCGAGGTTCGTGAGTTGCGACAGCTGGGTTTCCAGTTCCAGCCGCATGGTGGCCAGCTGCTGCATCTGGACGTTCAGGTCCTCGGCCATGTGTTCGAGCTGTGCCACGAGTTGGCCAAGCTGCGATCCATCAAAGGTCGGCACGCCTTGAGCCGAGGCGGGCGAAGAAAACCCGAGTGTTGTGACCGCAGCCACGGTCAGGAGAAGATGTCTCATTCGGGAACTCCCATCTGCATGAAGTCGCGCTCGGCCAGCCGGTCGGCGACGAGGTGCTGCGCATAGGCCGCCGCGCGCTGCTGGTTTGCCGCCATCAGCCGGACGCGGAGGTTGAGGATGCGGCCAATCTCGGCCTTGGCGTAGGTGTTAAGCTCCCAGGCCGCCTTGGCATTGGGCTGCGCATCGATCTGCAGGATGATCGCGCGCAGACGGTTGATGACCTGCTCAGTGGTCGCCGAACTGTCGGCGGCGTAATAGACGCCGGCCTCCGAGATGCTGGCATATTCGGCGAGCGCAAAATCCGAAGGCGAGAGCGTGCCGAGCGCGTCGGCACCGCCCACCACGGCGAGGTATTCGTTGTAGAACTTCGAGATGTTGCGCACGTAGCCCTGTGTTTCGGCAAAGGGCGGCACGCCACCATATTCGATCACGCGTCCCGGCCCCGCGTTGTAGGCCGCAAGCGCATGGGGGATGTTGCCGAAGCGGTTGAGCTGGGTCGTGATGTAACGCGCGCCGCCACGGAGGTTGTCTTTCACATCGTACCGGTCGACGCCGAGATCGGAGGCGGTGCCAGGCATGAGCTGGGTCAACCCATAGGCCCCGACCGGACTTTGTGCGGCGACGTTGAACCGGCTCTCCTGCTTGATCAGGGCCTGGAAGAGGCAGCGCCACTGGGTGGCCGAGAGACCCGCGCGGGCCACACCGGGTGCGCCTGCGAACTCGCCGGCGACCTCGACAATCATCATCTCGACCGTCTCGCGGCCCTCGCCGAAGAGGCGGCTGTTCATGGGGCTAGGGTCGGTATTTGGATAGACCGCCGACACACCAAAATCCGCATTGCCTTCGAGGGCGCGGATATCAAATCCGGGGCCGGTGATGGCCGCCGTCATCTCCTGAAGGACGCGCAGCTGGTCGGCCTGCACATCGGCCAGCGTGGATTCGGTCCGATCCTTGTCCTGTTGGACGCCAAGATCCTCGGCCAGCGCTGTCACGCGCGCGATGGCGCGACCGATCGCGGAATTATCCTGCGTCGGCACGCCCTGGGCATGGGCGGGCAGGGCACCGAGGCCGAGGAAGAGCCCGGCGGATATGATCGCAATACGGCTCATTCCGGACGGGGCAGAGGCTCGAAGGTGCAGTCGGGTTTGGCCGTCGCGTGAGTCGGTGCGCCCATGGTCGAGAAGGACAGCGCGGACCGCGTTACTTGCGGCTCGCCATTGCGTCCGAAGCAGGGCGAAGTTTTCTCGGTGTACTTCTCGCAAGCGGAAAGAAGGCCTGCGGCGGCGAAAAGCGCGAGAAGGGGTTTCGAACTCATATCACATGTCTCCAGAAATCGGGATTGGCGCGCCAATCGGCAGGCACACGGGCCTCGCCGGTGGCGCCGCCGCCAAGGATGGGGAGAAGGGTGCCAAGTGCGGAGAGGTCCGCATCGACGAAGACGCTGTCGCCCGCCGAGCGCACAAGTGCGATGCGCTGGCCGATGGTGGGCTGGACGAGAAGGGCGCCCTCCTTGGCGTTCACGCGGAGGAAGTCGTAGTCGGAGACGGTGGCGCGATCGTTCGGGAAGAGGATCTGCGTTGGCACCGTCTCGACGATGGTCTTGCCGACGCGGCTGTCGCGCAGTTGGCTCGGATATTGCGTCATCATGATCACGACGCAATTCATCTTCCGAAGCGTGACCAGCCAGTTTTCCAGCCGCGCCCCGAAGTAGGGATCGTCGAGAAGCTTCCAGGCTTCGTCGAGCACGATGATGGTGGGGCGGCGATCCTCGACCACGCGTTCGATCTGACGGAAGATGTAGGAGAGCACCGCCATGCGCTCGGTGGTCATGTCGAGAATCTCGGTCATGTCAAAGCCGATGATGTCGGAGGCCAGTTCAAGCCCGGCACCGTATTCCGGCTCGTCGAAGACCCAGCCATAGCGCCCGCCGGGCGCCCATTCGGCGACGCGGCTCTGCAACTCGCCATCGTCATCGAGCGACTGAAACAGGGTCTCGAAACTCGCGAAGCGTCTGAGCGAGCCCTCTGCATGGGCATTTTGCGCGACCGCGCTCTGGATATGGCGGGACTGCTCGCCGGTCAGGGTTCCGCCCCGGGAAAGAAGGGTCGAAAGCCAGTCCGAGAGCCAGGCGCGGCCCCGTTCATCGATTTCGGTATCGAGAGGGTTCAAGCCGGACGGCACGCCTGCCCGGATTTCGTTGTAGCGGCCACCAAGGGCGCGAACGGCCATTTCGAGGCCGCGATCCTTGTCGAAAAAGAAGAGCCGCGCCCCGACCCGCTGCGCTTGGGCTGCGAGGAAGGCGGTGGTCAGCGTCTTGCCGGTGCCTGTGCGCCCCAGCACGAGCGTATGGCCGACGGTCGGTTCCTTGCCCGGGCTGCCCGCCTCATGGAAATTGAATCGATAGCCAGAGGTGCCGACCGTCGGCAGCACGGAGATCGTCTGGCCCCAGGGCGAGTGATCGGGGCCGCGCCCCTCGATACTGCCATGCAGGGCCGCGAAGTCGGCGAAATTGATCGAGGAGATCGGTGTCTTGCGCGCGCGGTAGCCGAAATTGCCGGGCGACTGCGCAAAATAGGTCGCCTTCAGCGCCATGGCCTCGCGCACGATCACCGACATGATTTCCTGGCCCACGCGCTTGATCTGGGCGGCGGCGCGCTCGAGCGTGTCGCGGTCCGGCGCATAGACGGCGATCGACAGGTGATGATCGCCAAAAGCGATGCGCCCTGCCTCCTGGTCGTCGGCGGCTTGGCCCAGCTGTTCCCGCAAGGAGACGGCCGCGTCGTCAGAAGCCTGCATCTGGCGGATGATCCGCTGGATGCGCTCGGCCATGATGTTGTTCGGGATTGGGCTGAAGGAGTTCGTCAGCACTATGTCGAGCGGCAGGTCGAGCGCGTCGAGCAGTGTTACATCTGTCAATGCCGGGTAGGTCTTCATCGAGAAGAGCGCGCCGTATTTGATCTGGCCGGTCACGGCGTCTGTCAGGGTCACGACGTCGCCCTCAAAAGTCGCGCGGCAATTGCTCAAGGTATGCGAGAGGGGCAGGGCGCTTTGGCCGAAGGCGATGGGGGAGTAGCTGCCGGCGTTCAGCGTGTTGAGATAGCCCAGCCATTCGCCGCCCGCCTTCGTGAGCCGCACAGGGTTGGCGGAAGCGAGCGCCACCTCGAAGAAGCCCATCACCTCGTTCAGCTCCTGCATGCGCGTCGCGCGGTCCTTGACCCAGGCCTTCCGGGCCAGTGCGCGCAAGAGCGGAATGCGCGCCGAGATATCGGGGCGCCGGATCACGCTGAGATAGAGCTGACGCTTGGCCGGGCGCAGGTTCTTCACATGGGACTGCCACCGCGCATCGATCGCGGCGGCAAAGCTGTCGCCCTCGATGGGGCGCATCCCAAGATCCTGCGGCACGGAGATGCGGTGGATGTAGAAGCCGAAAGCATTGCCTGTCTGGGCAACGATGGCGGCGACCGCGCGTTTGAGCGCGTCGAGCCGGGCGTCTTCGCTGGTCATCGGGTTCAGTCCATCGAGGCGCAAGGTGGCGAGAAGGTCGCCCTCGCGCAAGACCATCACATCGTCATCCGCGAGCGCGAAATACGGCAGGTGTTCGGCGAGATAACTCTCCCGCGCGAAGTCACCGCCACCAGCCTGAAGCAGAGCGGTTCCATGAGTGGAAAGTGTGCCTGCATCACGCGCCAAAGCTGTCGCCTCCATGCAGGGCCCGGTTCTTCGTCGGGCGCACCGCGCCGTAGGAGACGCGCAGGACCTCGAAGAAATGCGGCTCGCGGTCGGCGACGAACCAGAGGATCGGATAGGTGACGATGCCGATCAGGAAAAACACCATTGACTTCGTCCAGATGAACGGCAGAACGACCCCGGTCGCCAGAACCACGAGGTATCCTACGGGCAAGCCCAGATACTTGGGCGGTCGGGCGAGGCCCAGAAAGAGGGGGGATCGTTCTGCCACTGCTCTACTCGGCTCTCAGGAGAAGCCGTCGACGATGGTGCCGGCCGAGAAGATCAGCACGATCCCGATGATGACGGAGGCGAACCAGCCCCAGTTGAGCCGTCCCATCATGCACATGAAGCCGGTGCCGATGACCGCGAGCGTGGCAACCGCGATCCCGATGGGACCGGTCAGCGCGGCCTCGACGGTTTCCAGCATGGTCTGGATCGGCGACAAGTCTTGCGCGAGCGCGGGTGTTGCGAAAGCCGCCAGGGTTGTGGCGGCAGGCAAGAGGTGGCTGAGGCGATGTCGAAGCATGCGAATTTCCCTTGTTTTACTGAAGATCGATGAGGACCGGAGCGCGGGCAGGCAAGCGGGTCGCGATACGGATGTCCGGCGCGGAAACGGATGTGCCCGCCAGCCGGGACCGGATCCGGTGGATGCGAGCAATGTAGTCGCGGGTCTCGGTGAAAGGCGGAATGCCGGAATACTCGACCACGCGGTGCGGCCCTGCATTATAGGCCGCGAGCGCCAGATCGATGTCCTTGAACGTGGCGATCTGCGCGAGCAGATAGCGTGCGGCGCCGTCTAGGTTCTGGGACGGATCGCGCAGATCGACGCCGAGCGCGCGGGCCGTGTCCGGCATCAACTGCCCCAAACCGTAAGCGCCCTTCGGGCTGACGGCGGTCGGGTTGTAGCTGCTTTCAGCCTCGACCAAGGCGCGGAACAAGACCTGCCAGTCGTCGGCACTCAGACCAGCTATGCGCAGGGCACGGTTCCCCTGGTGGCGGACGGCAGTCGTCTGGATCAGAGAGAGGATGCCCTCACGACCGGTAGGCGGCGTGGCTTCCAAAGAGGCCAGAACGACTTCGGCCTCAGCGCTATCATCCAGACCGGCCCATGCAGGCCTCTCGCCATGGAAGGTCCAGCCCGAGGTGCGGGCCGTGCCGTCGCGGCCGAAGGCGATGACGTCAGCAGCGCTCCTCGAGGGTGAGCTCATAGTCAGGACCAAAGCGCAAATCGCGCCCGTCGCCGAACTCGAGATGATGTTTAAAGAGCCCCGGCCATATGTTGAAATACCGCGGCTCCGGACCGTGCGGGGTGATCCGGGTTGAGACCAGAATGGCTTCCGGTTCGCCCTCGCGCAGGTAGATGCACTGGTAGCGCGGCTTGCCATCGTCCGTGAACCCCACGAGTTCATACCGGCAGCGGAACGCGATGCCCTTCTCGGACAAGTCTTTGACACCATCGATGGTGATCAGGATCTGGTTGCGCGCTATCGGCATGTTCGGACTCTCCCCACGAGAGCCCTTCTACTTCACGACACTAAGGCCATAAAGTCATATGGAGTCAATACGACATATTGCAGAAAAATACATATTGTACGATAGTTGCCGCAACTTTTGCGGGAGAGCGATATGAAGCGACAGGCGATGGCAGCTGCAATGGGAGTGATGGCGGTGTTTGGAGCTCCGCAGAAGGCGCAGGCCTATGACATCGATTGCGCCATCATGCTCTGCATGGCGGGCGGTTTTCCTCCCAGTGCGGTTTGCGCACGGGCCTATCGCACGATGATTCGACGGATCACACCCTGGCCGAGCCTGCCGCCCTTCGGAGTCTGCACCTTTGCCCATGTGCCGGTCGAGCTGGGCGGTCCCGGCGGGGAGGGCGAACTCGACACCAACCTGCCGGAGTATGAATGGCTGAATCGCACCCATGTGATCTGGTTCGCCGGGCGATCCTACGAGCCTCGCGACGAACCCCGGCAATGGGATTGGTCGATCCGTTCCTGCGATCGTGAGAACCGGACCTGCCGCTACATCCAGCGGGTCTACGGATCCCACACGCCCTGGCCCTCGACATTCATCTCGGAAAGCGGTCAGGAGATCGCCTATCCGACCAGCGGTGGCCTTTGGCACTTCTATTCCCGCAGCATCATGGTCGAATACGGCGACTACGAGGGCAACATGGGCCACTCGGAGTGGTTCTCTTACTGATCCGAACGGTCCGATGTGTTCAGGGAAACCGGGCGAAGCTCGGCAAAGCTGACATCGAAGCGTTCTCGGTCGACATGCCAGCGGCGGCTCACCGAACCATCATTCCAACGGTAATCGGTGAACAGGTGGATCTCCTGCGTACCATCGTTCAGAAACCCGTCCTGAAAGGGCCAGCCTGTCTTTCTTTTCGCCATGTACCCGTGCCACTCGTACTGTTCTTGCCGTTCTTTCTTTCGTTGGGGAATGGCGGGATCAAAGCCGCAGGAAACGGACTAGCGTTTCGCGAAGAGTTCTTCGGGGTCGACATTGAGCGCCCGAGCGATGCGTTCGAGAAGGTCGAGGGAGGCCGCGAACTTGGCGTTCTCGACCTTGCCCATATGGCCGCGGCTCACGTCGGCCCGATGAGCAAGCTCCTCCTGGCTGAGGCCGCGGGCGCGTCTCAATTCCTGGATGTTCAGTGCTACACGGTCCCGCAAGTTCATGCCCGCGAAACGGACACGATGCGCGAAATATCGCCACGCGATATATGTTACATTCGGAGGTGCGGAGTAGAATTCTTGGAACGGCGCGTGATCGCCGGAATGGGGTGCCTGCCTTCTCATCCTCCAAAGCCTTCAGCTTGGCCGCATCAGACACTTCCATGCCGCCATACTTGGATTTGAATTTATAAAATGTGCCCTGGCTGAGACCGTGCTTGCGGCAGACCTCTTCCGTCGGCATCCCGGCTTCCTGTTCTTTGATCATCCCGATGATCTGCGCTTCTGTAAAACGGCTCTTTCGCATCTGTTTGCTCCTTCAAGAGGTTGAGCAAACTCTACATTAAAGTGCGGGAGGTTTCGGGGGGCAGGTCACTAAGGGCGCGATATCGGGGTGTTTTGTTAACGAATGCACGGATACCGGAACACACTTTTTGGCGTGCCACAGTCACGGGTTGTCGACATCCGCGACAAAAGCCGTCAGATCCGCGTTGAACCGATCCGCGTGTTCCAGATGCGGCAGGTGACCGCAGCCATCATAGAGACGTTTGCGAATGGCATTTGTTCCCTGCTCGAGGAATCGCAGGTGATGCATTGGCGTTAGCTTGTCCTGCTTGCCCCAGATCACCATAACCTGCTGGTCGATTTCGCCCAGCCAACCATGCAGGTCACGCACCAGTTCACGGCGGAATCCGAACAGGTTCGACAATCCACGCAGGGTCTTCAGAAAGGCGCGTTGCGCCCCTGGCATGCGGGCGAAGGCCAGTCTTGCGCGCACGAGTTCATCGGTCACCAGGCTCTTGTCATGAACGACCTCCCCCATCAGCATCCGCATCCCCAGCGGGTTCGGCCAGGTCAACATTTCTCCCAGCCCCGGCAGGGTCGAGAGCCGGAAGAGAATGTAGGTCTCATAGCCGATCACTGCAGGCGAGACGAGGGTCAGCGAACGGACCCGAGCCGGCTCTGCGCGCGTGAGCCCCAATGACAGCCGTCCGCCCATCGAGTGCCCCACGAGGTGGAAACTTTCGAGCCCGAGTTCCGTCACGAAGGCCCGCAGAAACGCGACCTGCGCATCGAGCGACAGGTCTAAATCGGCGGGCTTGTCGGTCCTGCCGCAGCCCGGCAGGTCCACCGCCCAGACCCGGTATCGCTCGGCGAGCGGGCCGATATTGCCCTGCCAGTCCTCGATGGACGAATAGATCCCGTGGACGAGGAGCACCACCGGACCGGACGTGCCGACTTGCCGGTAGCGCGTCCTCAGCCCCATGATATCGACGTAACGATCTTCGCTCATGCAATGCTCCTCGTTTGTCGTCAGAACCGATACGACACACCCAACGTGACCGTGACCGGATCGAGCGTCAGCTTTGAGCCCCCCACCACCGGTCCGGCCCCAGTGGGCGCTGTGAAATCTGTTTCGGTTTCCAGCCAGGATTTCTTGATCTCTGCAAAAGCGCCCCATCTGTCGTCGATGGCGTAGTCGACACCGGCGACCAGCACCGTGCCTCAGCCGTTATCGACCGACACGTCAGCAAGCGCCGCATCTTCTTCGTCGAGGATCAGCCCATAGACCGCACCTGCTCCGATATAGGGTGATACCCTGCCGTCGGTGTTGAAATGGTAGCGCAGGGTCAGGCTTGGGGCGCCATAGGTGACATCGCCCAGATGCCCGAACGCCTCAAGCGAACCGGCACCGTAAAGGCTGGTTGTCGCGGGAAGGCCGAGGCCCAACCAGACCGAAATGTCCGGGCGAAAGAAGTACCCAACCTCGAAAATGGCTGTGACATTGTCGTCGATCCGAGCATCACCGCCTGGCACTTCTACGCCGCCTATGCTGACGGTCGCGGCCTCGTCAAAGAACACACCCGTCAGCCCGGCCTTCAACTCGATCTTGCGATCCGAAAAGTCCTGCGCCTGAGCGCTCTGGAGCGCCGCCACCAACGCAATCGCGGCCATAGCGGGTCGGGTCAATATCGCTTGCAAAGTCATCAGATCGCTCCCACCAGAATGTCGGCCATCCGTTCGCCGATGATCACGGTTGGGGCCATCGTGTTGCCGGTCGAGACCTGCGGCATGACTGAGGCGTCGGCAATCGACAGTTTTTCGATGCCATAAACTGACAGCGACCCATCCACGACCGACATCTCGTCCGTACCCATCTTGCAGGTGCAGCTTTCGTGGAAATAGGTCCCGGCAGCGCTGCGGGCGAAGTCCTTGAGGTCTTCGCCCGACAACGCGCCGGGCATCACCTCGCGTTTCACGAACTCGGCCATCGGGGAGGAGTTGCCGATTTCGCGGCACAGTTCAATGCAGCGGGTGAGCGCGGTCAGGTCGGCCTCTTCCTTAAGGAAGCCGCCGTCAATCGAGAGGGGATCGCTGGGGTTCGGCCCCGTGAGCCGCACCTCGCCGCGCGATTTCGGTTTCACGATGCCGGGCGCGATAGTCCACGACCCCGCCGGAACCTCGAAGGCCGGGCCATGGACTTCCGATGCGTAGGGCACCTCAATCTGGAAAGGTTGTAGGTCGGGTGTGTCGAGGTTGGAATTCGACTTCCAGAAGAATGTCGCCTCGGCCGCCGAGTTATGCGGCGGCAGCGGGGTGTCATACTCCCATACGCAGCCCGCGGCGAGGATGTGATCCTGGAAATTTTGGCCGACCCCGGGCAGATCATGCGCTACCTCCACGCCAACCTCGCGGAGGTGAGCCGCCGGACCAATACCTGACTGCATCAGGATTTTCGGCGTGTTGATCGCACCTGCCGAGAGCACGACGCGTTCATTCGCGCCCACGGTCATCACTTCGCCGTCCTTCTCGAAAGTGACGCCCGTCACGGTGGTTCCATCAAGCTCGACGCGGTGGACGGTTGCGCCGGTCACCAGTGTGATGTTCGGGCGCTTCAGCGTTTCCCAAAGGTAGTCGGCGGGCAGGTTGCGGCGCATCCCGTCCTTGATCCGCACATTGGCGAGTGCCGCACCGCCCTCGCCTTCCATCATTTCGCCGTTCATATCGGAATAGGATGGAATCCCGACGCTTTCACAGGCTTGCAGAAAGGCCGGCGCGATCGGGTTAGGGTCTTCGACCTCAGTGACGAAAAGTCGCCCTCCCGTGCCGCGGCGGCTGTCATCTGCTGGGCCGTGCCAATCTTCGATCCGCTTGTAAATCTTCAGCACATTCTCGTAGTTCCAGGCCTCATCGCCGGTTTCGGCGGCCCAGTGGTCGAAATCGTTCTTGTGGCCACGCGCCCAAATCATCACGTTGATCGACGATCCGCCGCCAACAACCTTGCCCATCGGTAGGATCAGAGAACGCCCGTTCACCTTGTCGGAAGCCTCTGCGGTATAACCCCAGTCACGTTCGGAACGGATATTGGTGGGCCACATCAGCGGGTTCAGTACTTCGTCAATCTGATCGGTATCGCCGGCTTCCAGCACCAGTACGTTGGCATCGGTTTCGGCTGCCAGTCGTCCAGCGACCACAGCGCCGCCTGACCCGGAGCCGACGACGATATAGTCATAGGATCTAGCCAGGTTCTGCGCATTATAGCGCTGCGTGATCGCCGCATCGCCCAGTTCCTGTGCCCAGACTTTGGCTGTCGCCAGCGATGCGCCGGCCGCCACGGCCATCTGTATAAAGGCCCGCCGCCCGATGCGGCCATGCACCAGCCCGGCCTGAAGCGTCATCAGCCTATCGCCCTTTTCGAGTGCTTTCGAAAAAATTTTCATGATTGTCCTCCCAAAGACATAGTCGCCCGCTCCAAACGGCTCCTCACCGCATGAGGAGCGGGCCAATTCTTACTTTCGGCTAGCGTCTAGAACGGCAGTGGGTGCGGCTGACGCTGGGTCGAGATCCAGCGCTGCGTTGTAAAGGCCTCGATGGCGCCTTTCGGTCCCCATTTGCCGCCGCCACCCGAAGCCCCGATTCCCGAGAATGGGCAATGCGGTTCGTCGTGGACCGTCGAGTCGTTGATGTGGACCATGCCCGCATGGATGCGCTCGGCCAGAAGTTCACCGTGCAACACATCGCCGGTAACGACAGAGGCAGACAGACCATAAGGCGTGTCATTGGCCATCGCGATGGCTTCATCTTCACTGTCAAACGGCGTCACGGTGGTCACGGGGCCAAAGACTTCATCTGTCCAGACATCCATCTCCGGCGTCACGCGGGTCAGCACCGTAGCGGTGTAGAACGGTCCTTGGGCCTTGCCGCCGCATTCAGCTTTGGCACCAGCCTTGACGGCTGAATCCACCATGGCCTCGATCCGGCGCAGCTGACGGGTGTTGATGATCGGGCCGACCACGCAGGTCTGTTCGTCGGGGTTGGTGGGGACGAAATTGACTGTCTTAGCCACAAGCTTTTCGACAAACGCATCATAAATCGAACGGTCCACCAGAACTTTGTCGCAGGACATGCAAATCTGGCCCTGATGCAGGAACGAACCAAAGAATGCCAGATCGACTGCACGGTCGAGATCGGCATCCTTGCGCACGATCATCGAGTTCTTGCCGCCGAGTTCGAGCACGATCGGTTTGAATGCCTTGGCGCAAGCGGTCGCGAGAAGCTGACCGACGCGTGTTGAGCCTGTAAAACTCATCACCGCGATCCGTTTGTCATCTACAAAAGCATTTCCCACCATGGCCGCACCGTCGCGGGAGGTCGTAACAACGTTGAAAACACCCGCTGGGAAACCCGCGTCGTTGAAGAGTTCCGCCAACATCAGGCCACCGGACAGGGGACTGTCTTCTGAGGGTTTCAGAACGGCGGTGTTGCCGAGCGCCAGCGCATAAATGAAGCCTCGCAGCGACAGGTAAAGGGGGAAATTCCACGGGCTGATTGCGCCCACGACGCCTGCGGGCGAGCGCAACGTGCGATTTATCTTCCCCGGTACCTGGCTCGGATAGATCTCGCCGATCTCGCGGGTGGTCAGCCCGGCGGCTTCGGCGAGCGCCAGCGGTACTAGCGAGCATTCAAACATCGCCTTGCCAAAGCCCGAGCCGGTCTCAGCGACGAGCATGTCCACGAAATCCTGCTGACGCTCCACAAACAGTGCCGCAGCGCGGTGAAAAAGCCCTGCGCGCGCAGCAGGAGGCAACGCCGCCCAGTCTGGCTGCGCCTTTGTCGCTGCGTCAATGGCCGCCGTCACATCGTCCGCAGTTGCGTCCGCGACTTGCGCAATGGTGTCTCCGGTGGTGGAATTGTCCGTCGCGAATGTCTTTTCGTTGCTGGCCGCGCTCCACGCGCCGCCAATAAACATCTCGCGGGCCGGCACTTTTGTGTCCCCGCTGCCTCGCTTAAGCCAATCGAGCATTTTCTTTCCTCCCAAGATGAATTTTGGATATATGAAAATGCGATCAGAATTATTGCGCCATGAACAAAACACGCAACACTTGGAACAAAACAATCAAGACAACATACTTGGCGGTCTCTGACGGCGCTTACGATAACCCGCAGGCGTTTCGCCTGTGGTCTTGCGGAAAGTTCGACCGAAATGGCTCGCATCAGAAAAGCCAAGCTCAAAGGCAAGAGCCTCTATCGGCGTCAGAGACTTGCGCAATTGACGTTTTGCCTCGGCGATGCGGACCTTGTTGGCAAAGCGCGCCGGCGTGGTGCCGAAGTACTTCTTGAACTGGCGGTTCACGGACGATTCCGACGTCGCGGCAGCACGTGCCAGTTCCGCGATCGGCACATGGCGGTGCAGGTTGTCCCGGATGAGGCTGGCTACCGCCGCAATACCGGAATCGTGCGATCCGTATTTGCTGACAAGCAGGGAACGCCCGCGAAGCTGGAGTAGCCGTAGAAGAAGATCGTCAATCTTGGAGTCAATGCGCAAATCGGAAAACACATCTCTTTCGGTCCGAAACAGGCGCATCAGGTTCGGCAGATCAAGCTCATCCGCCTCGCCGCCCCGCAACACCGAGAACGCTGTCCAGTCGAGCGACATCGCGATCGGGTGCCCGCCACGCGTCATGGTCTCGTTCAGTCGTCCAAGCACTGACTCGACGCGCTCGTTTTCGATCTCGATGCAATCGCATTCAATCGGAGCGTCCGTGCGCGCCATGCTCAAGTCGATGTCGATTTCCAGCCCCGGCGGGACGAACATGACATCGCCGGGCATGAAGTCGAATGCGTCGCTGTCCGACACGCTCATGATTTTGTGACCGCGTCCCAGGCGGCAGATGATCGGGTTGGCAAAGCAAAACTGGACCCGTGCAGGGGTGTTTGTGAAGTAACTCGCTGCCTCCGAATGCGAAGCATAATGCGCGGACCGGTATTCGACCAGTTTCCTCACCCGGCGCTCCGCCTGACTGTTTCTGGCTAAATCTAGCTGGGTCATTTCATTTCTCCCTTCACGACCGACTGACGCGGCGCCCCTTTCCCGGTCACTCTATGAGGTGCGCACCGAGGAAATTTCTATTAAACTAATTTTCTGCCAATCGGGGTGTGCAACAAAGGTAACAATTGATACCTTGTGTTTACCGCGAAGCTCACATGTAGGATTGGGTCGAAATGGTATCACTCGAAACCGCTAGCGGCAAAGTCCGCGACGGTTATCTGTGAGCGATATCTGAACTGCGACTCATGTTGGGATTGTCCGTCGTCAGAGTTTCCCGGATCACTTCGGCCGTTTTCCATCCGAGGCATTTTCTGGGTGTTGCGTTGAGGCGGTCACAGATCATTTTCAATTCATGATCTGTGACCGCCGTGATGTTGCGCTTCCAGCAAGATAGGGCATTTATCGCAAGCCAGTTTAGAATGTGCCCGGCTACAAGAAATTAAACGCATAAGGTTTATTATGTTAATTAAATCGTGCCTTTGCGTTCGTTAGGACCATCGTACTTCAGTTAACAGATACTCCCGAATGATGCTTCTGACGATCACACCGTCATCCTCAAAAACGGTATAAACATAAACACCTGGTTGGACGATTATCCACCCATCTGCCATGTCCTCACCGCTGTACAACCGCTGGAGCAACCGGCTGCCAACTTCCGGCCAAGCGCTACCATGATCAACCAGAAGAAACTCGGCCAGAAGTTCCTCCTCAGTGTTGATTAGAGGACGAATGAAAACGTTCGATGGATCGCCATGGCAAGGCTGTCCCAATTCGTGAAACACGTGCCCCCTGGCATTCTTCACGACAACAGACCTGACGCGCGCGAGATCCGGATACCAAGTCAGCCTTGAAATGCCGTCTTCGTCGGTGAAGCGTTCCACGCGTTCCGCTATCTCCCTCGCCAGTTTGAGATTGCCGCGCAACGCGCGACGGGCGCCCTCAAACATGTTGGGCACCGGATCGACACCGCCAAACATCGCGGTTCCCAAGAATGCCGCGAAGTATTCCTCGTCAGCGGAAAACCCGTTGTTGCATTTCTCACAGATGTCGACGACGTGAACATTGTCAGGCAAAGGACGATCCAGCAGGACTTTCGACGGGACATGATCGCGGGTTTGACGCATTTTACCCAACCGGGCGGCGCAGTGCAGGCAGTACCCCTTGTACCTTTCGTCCGTGAAGTCGTTATACCTCTTCATCCATCTGCTCTATCAGCTCGTCGATCTCGTTCAGCCGCCGCCTTATCGTCGATCGGTCTATTGAAGTGCTTTTTTGCCGTCTCTGATCGGGGTTTCCAGAAAGTTGCGCAATCAGATCATCGCGCTCGTCCTCCAGGGCGACAAGCTGATCCAAGCGCTCGCGGTCGGCGTCGCTTCTGGCCTTTCGTTCCTTGGCCTCGCTGTCCTGTCGCAGGCTCCTTTCGACCGCGTCCAAATCCTTCTTGATCTCGGGGTGGTAATCTGCGGCGACACGAATGAAGTTGCCAAACTCGTAGATGTGAAACTCTTGCTCGGCCTCCCGCCTGAATTCCTCGACGAGTTCGGGGCGAGGACCAAGCTTTCGGCCGTTTTGCAGCCACCACCAATCCTCCTTGACATCATCGGATATGAAAATGACCGGTCGTTTCTCCGATTTCGCCTTTGCGATCATGTCCTTCCAAATGATCAGATCACCGAACTTTCTGTACTCGTCGCCGTCCTTCTTGGCGTCCAGATATCCAGGCGGCACACGTCGCGCGTACCTGGTCTCCCCCTCTTTTTTTAGCTTGGCGAGCGTGTCTTCCGTCCATTGCGAGCCAACGCGGCCCTCAAACAGCTTGGTGACCTGATCGACAACGGTCGCGATTTCCTTGGTCGGGTGCGTTTCCCTCGCGGTGGTCAGTCGGGCTTCAAAATCGCTCTGGTACTTTTCCAACGCGGCCAACTCGCGCTCAATCTCTATCGTTGGGTGCGCGCGCAGCTGGCGAAGACGCTCCCTGGCTTGCGCGATCGCCTTCCCGCAATCGCGTTGTATTTGATCGTAAGCGTCAAGGCCCGCGCGCTCCACGTCCAAGCGGTTCCTGTGAAATTCAAGACCCACCTGGTAAGGAATCCAAAGGGATTCACCCATGGCCTCAAACAACCTTAGCAACTCGTCCCTGACTTGGGCGGGGTGCCGTATGCAGTGCAGGAGAATATTCGCGTCAGGCACGAATATGGCGGTTTCCCAAATCGCAGCGACCTCATCCGCCGTTTTCGGATACCATCCGGCCAGCTCTTTTTTCATCGCCCTACTCCCACCAAACAACCGAGCCAACGCCCAAGCGTGCTGCCGCCTCCCGAACGAGGTCACGGGCGCCCGTGTCCAAGGTCTTACCGGTCTCGATGATCACGACAGAGGAACTCGCGGACGACTTTGTCGCCCATTGCCGTTCAAAGGCAGCCATCAATAGGTGTTTCCAGTCCCTGCTCTTGCCCCAACACACAACCCGACCGTCCGAAAGTCGCATGCCATGAGGTTTGATGAACTTCCTTTCGACGGCAATGTCAGGGTCAATGTTCAAAACCCGCAGTACCTGGTCGCCGCTTTCAAGCAAACGCTCGCGGGCGTAGTCCTTCACCAAGGTGTCCTTGATGTAGACACGCACCGCCCGCGGGTCCATGAAATGGCCGAGCTTTCCGCCGATGTCAGGTGATTTGGCCCACTGTTCGTAGTACGTCGAATGATCGGCGTCTGACATCGTGAGCCAGCTTAATTGGTCAAGCTTCTCCCAAAGAGCCTCTTTGATGCCGCGCCGGATGTCCTCAGGCATACTCATTGCACAGTTCCTCCGCCGTGGGGCTCGGGGAAATCAAACCTGGGAAGCTCCAACCGCGCGTCACCCTCTCGCGAGAAAAGATCCGCTTGATCTTTCATCCATTCTAGAATGAAACCACCGGCGCTCTCATCCCGGAACTCGACTACCCCTGGCAACCGAAGGCGCTCAAGATCGCCCTTGGCACCCATCTCCAGATTGATCACTTCTGAAATCCGACGCAGGTCGCTGACAAAGTCTAGGACAACGACTTTGTCCTTGCGTGGGCTGGTCCGCAAACCCCGACCGAGCTGCTGGACGAATATGCGCCGACTATGGGTAACCCGCATGAACGCGATCAGGTCCACATCCGGAACATCGACGCCTTCGTTGAAGAGATCGCGCGTCGTGACCAGATCGAGCGCGCCCGCTCGAAACCTGCTCATGACCTCATCGCGTTCGCGGGCGGACATCTCCCCTGTGATCGCCTCACAGCGAAGCCCAAATAGACCGAGCATGGACGCGAAACTGTGCGCGTGCAAAACGGTGGAGCAAAAGACGATGCCGGATCGGCGTTTCTCGAGGTCGAAGATCTCTTTTATCTTCCTAGCCGCCTCCTCGTCACGCGTAGGAAGCAGAAGGCGTTGGTTGAGCTGGTTTATCGAATAATCATTGTGCGACCTGTCGCGGACAAACTCCCAATCAATATTGTCGGCGAAGAGCCGATAATCGGCCTCGCAGAGAAATCCGCGCTTGAGGCCCTCGGCTATACCAACTCTGATCACCGGCGGTCCCAACAACGTGTCGATGTCGTAGCCGTCCCCTCGCCAGGGAGTGGCGGTCACGCCACCGATCATGGCGTCCGCCATTCGGTCGGTCACAGCGCGGAAAGTGTCTGAGCCCACGTGGTGAGCCTCGTCGATCAGCACAATGTCAAACTCGGGCAATTCTTCCAGACGGGCGACCGCGCTCTGAACCGTCGCGAAAGTTATGCCGTCCCAATAGGAGGGATACTCCCCTCCGACCAATCGGTGCGTCGGAATAGTCTTTGGTATCTGGTCCCAGAAAGCACGCTGAAGTTGGTCTACCAACTCACGGGTGCTGGCGAGGACCAATGTTTTTCTGCCGGGTACCAATCCATCCGTATATAAGCGCGCTACAGCCTCCGAGAGAACGACGGTCTTTCCAAGCCCTGTCGCCAACACAACCTGCCCCCTGCCCGTCTCCCGAAGTGAGGCGATGAAGAGCTCAACTGCTTCCTCCTGATAATCCCGAGGCTCCCGGCGCGAGGCGGGCAATTCTGGGCTTTTGCGTGCCATTTGAAGCAATTGGGCGGGCTCGAGGATGCCTATTTCAAGTCCCAACGCGCTCCAGCGCTCGATCGCGGCCCTCATGGCGGGCCCGGCTGGCCTCGACGTTGCAACGAATATTCTTGAGGCGTGATAAAACCGTGAGGCCTCGGCAACCTCGTCAACTGCCGAGGCAGCGGCGTAGCCGTTGGTTGTGAATTTGCACTGTATGACCCAAAGCTCGCCCTTCTTCCGACCCAGCACATCCGCGCCCCGGTCGCCGGAACCGCCCACGACACGAACATCCTCGAAACCGTTGCAGACTAGCAATCTGGCCACATCCCGCTCAAAGGCTTGCCAGGGGCCGCTCAACAGCCGGCGGGTATCCAGAAACGCGTCTCCCATTCAGCTCGTCACATCAGGTCGCAGAAGACGCAGCGAACAGGTCGCTCGGATGATCGCGTCCCGGTTCGCGCTTTCAAGATCCCTGGAGGATTGGTTGGACAACCAGATCGCGTCTCCAAGGTAGGCGTCATATCGCGCGACAAGTCTTTTTCGAGCCTCGTCATCAACCAGCAGGTCGCCAAGGTTCAGCGTTTCGAATGGGTCAGCCCAGTATCTACCATCGAAGAATAACTCGGGATGCCTGACAAAAGCGTCGCGCACCGAATGAAAGTCCATAAACTCCCAGAAACGCCCCTCCGAAATCACGCTACCCAGTTCGGATATGCCACGTGCCGCCATCTTCTTGGCGATATGCTCACGATCCGAGGAAGCCAGCTCATCATAAAACTCTTTGCCCTTTCCAGCCGGCAGCAGATCGGGAATGGCCTTGGTGAACTCCTCAAATGTCGTGTTCGCCACCGCGATGATCTCGGCGGGGTCCAACCGGGTCGCCGTGGCAAAACTGGATCGATAGTCGGCCAGGATATTGGCCAAAGTCACATCGTGAACCTGCCCTTTGAGGAAATCGAGCGTAAGCACCGAGAGCTCGGTGAGAAGCGCGTCCATGGGTGTCATGGTTGTTGATCTGAACACGTCATGTGTTGGATCCACAACGAACGCGTATGTTCTGGTTGCCACATCGTCCAGACGCAGCGTCCAGGGTAGGCCACCGGAAAGTTCAGGGTCCGTCGGCTCGGTTGTGAAAGCCTCCACCGTGAACTCAACCCGATACGTTGGATGAACGTATTTTCGGCTTAGCTCATGCACCAGGACACGCTCCGGAGCGGGCTCCTCCGGTTCGATTGGCTCGTCCTCGGTTGGTGGCGGGGTTTCCTGGTCCTCGGGTGGGTCCGTTGGATCGTCATCGTCTAGAAAGCCATCCGGCAGATCAGGCTCTCCGCCTCCTCCGCCCCCATCGCCCAGGATGGCCTTATCCTGCTCCTCAACGAGCTCCCACCAGCGTTCATCGTCAAGATAATCGGTCTCATTCGAATGGAAGGAATCCGCCATCTGCTCGGATCGGTCGTTGTCTTTGACCACAAGGACACGGGACCAAAGGCCGTTTTTACCTTGGGGGCTGGAACGCCGGAAGGCTTGGAAGAGCTTGTATAGCGGGCTTGCGTTGCCATCGAAGCCGCTTTGCTTTGCGGCCATGGGCCGCAATGGCCCATCTCCCCGCACAATTCGAGACATTTCCGTCCAGGCGGGATCGTCCCGCTCGAACCGGTCCTTGGTGTAGCTCACCCGGCAGTGGTCTATGTGCACCTCGCCCACGAAACGCCCGCGGTTTCTGGGGTCGTCGATCGGGTATTCGACCTCTGATGTATCGCCATTGTTCCAAACAAAAAGATCCTTCGAACCGATCTCGATCTTTCGGCCATTTCGGATGAAGTCGATGCCAAAGTCTGACTTGTGCAAATATCGCTGAAGTCCAACCCAACCCCTGACGCGACGTTCGGTTTCGACAACCTCGCATTGATCGCTACCAGTGGGGCACTGCTCGTCCTGTGCGCCCAACGTGCGCATGCAATACCGGCAGTATCTGCGTGGCGCGAGCGCCACATCAAACTCCTCGACGGCATGGACGGACGTCCCGTCTCCGAGCTCAACGGAGCGAGACGGATCCCAGTGACAATGCCGCCTTGGTTCCAGCTTCTTGCCATTGACCTTAAGGCGGACGCGACCGGCCTCGGAGTTTTGCAGAAGGGACGAATAGGTGCGGGCGAGGTTCTTCCTGATCGTACCAAGGTTGGCGGAGCGAGCGAGATAGGCGCGCTGATCGGGCTTAAGCTTTGTGATCACAATTTCGGTACCGTGTAGACTGTGATCGGATTTTGCTCTTGTTTGCCGCGGGACCTTAAAGCTCTGGCTCGCTCTCAAAGAGTCAAGATCGATGCGAACACCAACGTATTCGGGATCACCGGCCCGTGTGGTCCAGACCTCCGTCACCAACCCCAATCGGGCCGTGGCGATATTGAAGCCCATGCCGAATAGGCCGAGATTGGTCAGGGGGTTGTTTCCGGTCCATCCGGCCCTTACCGCGTTTTCCAAAACGTCAATTGACATGCCCGGGCCGTTATCCCTGACAACAACACGCGCGTCGGGCTTGTTCGATGTTGGGATCGTAACGGATATCTCGGGATGCTCGATTGAGCTCCCTGACCGCGCGGCCTCGATCAAACCATCAATACCATTATCAATCAATTCGGCGATGCATCGCCACTGGTGCAGGTTGATCTCGCCCAGCATTTGAAGAACGCGCGGGTCGGGGGTGAGATCAAGTTCCTGAGTCAACGAATCCATCAATACAATGTCCTTTTCCACTCTTTCTAGTTGAAACGAGCAAACGAAAAAAGCCTTGTTCCCCATCGAGATGTCCAGTTTCGTAAAGGATGGGGCTAGTGACTGACGATCATTTGTATAGAGGGCTCTCCGAAGTCATCGTGGGTCTGTGTTTGGGTCCCTTTCAACCGCATGCTGCAGTTGCTTCCGAGCAATCTCTCATGATGTACTGGGTGCTGCGTCCAACTTCTTGTTGTGCTCGTTGATTTGATAGATGTGTGGTGCAGTTCGCCAAATTTTCTTGAGAAATGCGCAGCGTTCTGCTCTAAGAAAGAAAAAGAGCGGTTGAGAACATATGGCGAACACATGCACAGCGAAACTATCTAAACGCAAGTCGGTTGAGTTGTTCGCCGGAGCTGGTGGATTGGGTATCGGCTTGGCCAATGCGGGTTTTGAGCCGCAGCTTGTGGTTGAGCACAACAAATGGTGTTGTGACACGCTTCGAGAGAACCATGAAGTATTAGCGGAAGATTCATCGGAAAAAGGACCGTGGGAGGTCGTTGAAGGCGATATTCGGCATGTCGACTTTACCCCTTTTGATGGCTCGCTCGATTTGATTTCTGGTGGTCCTCCCTGCCAGCCGTTTAGTCTTGGAGGACGTCATCGTGCCTATGACGATGCGCGGGACATGTTCCCACAAGCCGTCCGCGCATTGCGAGAGGCCCGTCCAAAGGCGTTTGTTTTTGAGAATGTCAAAGGCTTGATGCGCGCATCGTTTCAGAACTATTTCGAGTATGTCCAACTGCAGATGGAACACCCCGAAATGATCTCGAAGCCCGATGAGCATTGGGAAGATCATCTGGCGCGTTTGGAGCGCCATCATACACGCTCAAATCGTCCAGGACTGCACTATCGTGTTGTCACCCGCCTCCTAAATTCGGCGAACTACGGCGTGCCTCAGAAGCGCGAACGTGTACTTTTCGTCGGATTTAGAGATGATGTCGATGCTCGCTGGTCGTTCGATGCAGGTGATCACAGCATGGAAGCTCTGGTTTGGGACCAAACGTTCGGTGACTATTGGGAACGTCATAAGATTGCTAAGAAAGATCGCAGGCTTGAAGGCAGATCACTCCAACTATCGCGAAAACTCTCCGCTGAGCATCGACCGCTGTCGAAGCCATGGCAGACTACGCGAGATGCGATTGCGGATTTGCCAGACCCCCGACGTTCAAAGCAGTCCGCGTCCATCTTCAACCACAATTTCCAAGATGGGGCTCGCACCTATCCTGGTCACACGGGTTCTTATCTCGAGGAACCGGCAAAGACCCTGAAGGCGGGTGTCCATGGTGTGCCGGGAGGTGAAAACATGCTCCGACGTGCGGATGGTACTGTCCGGTATTTTTCGACGCGAGAAGCAGCGCGCCTACAAACTTTTCCAGATAGCTATAAGTTCCACGGGGCGTGGAGCGAATGCATGCGCCAGCTTGGAAATGCAGTCCCAGTCAAACTCGCACAAGTTGTCGGTGACAGCGTCGCTAAGCAACTTGCGGCGTCTGAGAGCAATTGATGGCGCGCCGTCCAGAACTCATCAAAGTAGAAGAAACGCGCACCGCACTGGAAGAGCTACGGGAGCTTTCCACGACCGCTACGTTGACCGGTCCTTCTCGCAAAGCGCTCCTCGGGTCGATTTCTGATATGCAGGAGTTACTCGATCGTTTGGCGCGAGAGCTTGATCCTGTAGCGTTACCAGATTCGTTCTTTGATCCGACCGAACCGCGGCTCATTGGCCATTTTGTTGCGCTTGCCTTGATTGCTCAGGATCGTCGGCCGCTGGCAGATGTGTCCAAGGCATATGGTTCCGGCGTCTACGCAATCTACTATACTGGAGATGCTGAAATCTATGCACCAATCTCCGGTACAGAGACGCCTATTTATGTGGGCAAGGCCGATCCACCGGCCAATGCAAAGACAGTCATTGAGCAACTCACTAAGTTGACCGACAGGTTAGGCGAACACCGCCGCAATATAGATAAGGTTTCTGGGATTGAACTGGCCGATTTTGAGTGTCGATCGCTAGCGGTTCAGAGCGGTTATCAAGCCTCTGCAGAAATTCACCTTATCCGTTTGTTTGAACCAATTTGGAACAACGAGACTCGCATTCTTTATGGACTGGGAAAACATGGAGATGCATCGACGACGCGGGCCAACAACAAAAGCCCTTGGGATACGATCCACCCAGGTCGTTCATGGGCAGCAGGCAATCCAGAGGCCAAGTCCCCCGCAGAAATTTCTACTGAGGTCGCCACACATTTTGCCAGGTCAAAGATATTCAGGACGACTGACGATGTATTTGAAGCATTCGCTCAAGGGATAAAACAGCAAGATGGCCTGGATCCGGATGATTTTTCCAGATCATAAGCAAATGAAAAGTAACCACTTTTAAGTACCTGTTGTGTCCATCTGGCACGTCAGCGCCCTGGCGCTGATCAGGCTCTTGGCTGCGCCCGGAGCCGCGTAGCCCGCGTCTCCGCCCATGCGGGTAGCGATCCTTCGTGCATATCTCAGATGAGATCACGGGCGAGACCGCGATCGCTCGAACCAGCGGTCAGCCGGGTCTCCGCTTTGCTCTAACCCGGCTGGCAGGTTTCCAAGTCTGAATTCCGCCTGCCATCCGGCCGGCGCCCCGAACAGGGGCTCTGGTGTCGCGTTCCGCGCCAGCCTCCGCGGAGAAATCCGGTTCCTCCCACGCGGGTGCGCGGGTCCCTCCCGATTTCGCCGCTCCGGCCCCCTGTGTCGGGCCGCCGTCCGGCCGCAGGTCGTGCTTCGCCCTCCCCTGCTCTGCCCAGCCGAAAAGCACGGGGGCTTTTCGGACTGACAGATCAGTCGAGGCCTCCGCCACTGGCGGTAAGCGGGCCATGGCCAAGAGGTCACAAGAAGAAGATTCCGCGCCGCTCTAACCACGAAAGGAGCAGGCCATGGGCCTTGATCAATACGCATTTGTCAAAACACCCGAAAGCGGAGACGAGGGCGAAAGCCCGAAATTCGTCTGGCGCAAACATTCCAAGCTGCAAACCTTCATGGAGGCGCTCTACATCGAGCGGACCGGGCTTTCGGCGTCCGATCTGAATTGCGGTGAGTTGAAACTGGAAACCGCCGACATTGACACGCTGGAGCAAGCCGTGAAGGGAAGCGCCCTGCCCCATTGCGAGGGCGGGTTCTTCTATGGCCATCAGTTTCAGGACGAGGTGGCGGCTGAGTCCCGCGATTACGATCTTGAGTTCTGCGCTTGGGCGCGGGCCGAAATAGAACAGGGATCGACCGTGATCTATTCTTGCTGGTGGTGACGCCGCTGGGCCGGAGTCACACCGGTTCCGGTTCCCTTCCCCTACCCCATCAACAAAATCAGCCGCCGAGCGCCTGTGCCGCGTTCCGAGCGGGCCTGACATCTATCCGAAAGGACAACCCAATGACCAAGCAACAACCCATCCAAGCAGACACGACCAGCGCCGTGATCCTGCAAATCCCCTTGCAGATGCTCTACATCTCAGATCTGAACCCGCGCAAAGCGGTCTCTGTGGCCCATATCGAAAGCCTTGCGGACAGTATTGAGCGCTTCGGCCTCATCCACAATCTTGCAGGCCTCATGGACGAGGACGGCAAGGTTGGTATTGTCGCAGGCGGGTGCCGTCTGCGCGCTATCCAGATGATTGCGGAGCGGTCCAAGACCCATCCCTTCACCACGGTCCCGGTCAAGCTGGCCGCTGACGCTGCTGAGGCCGAGGATTGGGCCAGCGCCGAGAACGCTGCCCGCGAGGACATGACCCCCGCAGATGAAATCCGCGCCTTCGGTCGCATGAAACAGCGCGGGGCGACCGTGCCGGAAATCGCCCTCGCTTTCGCCGTGACCGAGGCCCGCGTCTACCAGCGGTTGGCGCTGGCGGGCTTGCCCGCGCCGGTGCTCGACGCGCTGGCGGCGGGTGAGATCAGCCTCGGCACCGCCAAGGCCTTCACGCTTTCTGACGACGAGGCACTCACTCTGAGCGTTCTTGGTCAGGTCAAAGGACAACCCGTCTCCGAGAGCGCGATCAAGAATGCGCTTCATCCCGATGCCATCAAGGCTACGGACCGTCGCGCCAAGTTTGTTGGCGTCGAGGCCTATGAGGCCGAAGGCGGCACGGTCACGCGCGATCTCTTTTCCGACGAGGTCTTCCTCGCCTCCCCTGCCCTTCTGGATCACCTGTTCACCGAGAAGCTGGACGCGACCCGTGCCGATCTGATCGAGGCTCAAGGCTGGGCATGGGCCGAGGCCCGACCCGAGGCCTGGCTCAACTACTACGAGTTGGATCAGATGAAGTTGGCACGGCTCTATCCCGTCGAAGGTGATCTGACCGAAGCAGAAGCCGAGGAATACGATGAATTGGCCGACCTCGCCAATGGCGGGGTTCTAGACGAGGTTGGCGAAGCGCGGCTTGTCGAGTTGCAGGTCCTTCTCGACGGCGACTATTCCGAGGCTCAGAAAGCCCATGCGGGCTGCATCATCCTTGTGAATGGGTCTGGCAAGGTTGAAATCACCGCCGGTCTGGTCCGTCCCAAAGACAGGAAAGCCGCCATCAAGGCCGGTGTCCTGCAAGCGCCGCAGACCACCAAATCTGAGACTTCGAAGTCCCCATATTCGCAAAAGCTGGTGGCGGATATTCAGGCGATCCGGCTGGCCTCGGTACAGGCGGCACTGCTGGCCAAACCTGAACTTGTTCTGGACCTTCTGGGTTTTGGCCTGTCGGAGGCATCAGGGAGTTTCGAAAGCGTGTTCGGCATTCGGCTGGACCGCCCGACCAATGCACCAAGCGTTGAAGACGGGTTTACTCACGAGCCGCGTCTCGATCATGGGATCGATGCCAGCGAATACTGGCAGAAGGGCACCCGTGTTGAAGACCTTTCAGAAGCTTTTGCCGCTTTCCGCGAGGACGGAAAGAAGGCCCGCAATGTCCAGATCACCGAAGCGATTGCGCGCGCCCTGCCCTATCGGGCTGGCGGCGCAGAGTTCTTCGGCTTGATCGCTGACGAGGCCGGGGCCGATATCCGGAAACACTGGACGCCCACGGCTGAGGATTTCTTCTCGCGAGTGTCAGCTGGCCACCTTGTCGATCTGCTTTGCGAGTTCCTCGACTGTGATGCCCGCGACGAGCGTGTCGCCACTTTCGCCAAGCTCAAGAAAGCAGAAAAGGCCGAGAAGATGGAAAAGCTCGTGAGCGATCCGACCACCCAGAAGCTGATGGGCCTGACGCCCGATCAAAAAGCCAAACTCGACAAATGGGTGCCCGACTGCACCTGACAGCTCCTTCGTGGGAAGGACCAACTGGCCCCGCTTCGGCGGGGCTTCTTTTTTGTTCAGCGTTTTCCATGGGGGAGGCCGGAAAATTGTCCGGCGGCGGGGCAGAAGGACAAGCCCCCTGCCCCGCCGCCGGACCGGCGCTGTCCGCGCAGGAGCACCGCCTGGGCGGTGCGGCGGTCTCATTTCACTAAAGGTTGTGCGGACCAAGCGATTGAAATCATGGTGAAAACCACTTCGTTGTTTCCTATGTTGCCCTAGGTTTCTTCCAAAACCGGATCGCAGGTCCGTCAAATCCTTCTAGCGCTTCAGCGACTTTCACGCCGCCGAGGATTTGGGTTTGGGATGCCAGCGGGTGGAACTGCGGGGCCGATGTGGTCCAGTTGCCGTCTGCGTCGCAATGGTGATGTGCCGCACCGGGTATCAAATGCTCTGCGAGGGGTATGACGGCGCGTGGATTATGATAGACGTTCAACCCCTCCACCCAGCTTTCGCGGTATCCTTCCGCGTTCACTAGCGCCTTGAAAACCAGCGGATGAGTTGCCTCCGGATCGGGGTCCACGACTGTGCCGGTACGTATCATCATGACATCGCCTGCATCGAAGCCCGCCAAAACCCCCATGCGATTGAACTTTGAAATCGTGCCAGCTGTTGTGGAGATCACAGCGCTCACATGTTCTGCGCCCGGAATGTCAAAGAAGCCTGAGGGCACCACTTTGTCTCCCCAACGATGTTCGGCGATCTTTGTTCGCTTCCCGATGGGTTTTCCTTGCGCATCATGTGTTGCCTCATAGGAATAGCCATAGAGGTATCGCTCCAACGCGGACCGGGTATAGATCATGGAGCCAGGGGAAGAGAAATCCGCAACTGCAAACACCAACGGCATCCCCGCGATCTGCTCTTTCTCCCAATACTTTTTCCTCAGTTTGCTGAACAAAGGGCTGCCGAATTTGATCGGCATATAGTGCTCGAGGAATGCTTCCCTGTCTTCTTTGGTCTCAAGAGGCGGTGGCGGAATGATCTGGGCACCCTGTCTGGTTGGGCCAACCGTTACGGCCTCAACGGCGATTTGCCCAAACAGGCTTCGGCCAATGAAATCAGGCACGGCATTTGCCGTGTCGAAAGCGAAACCAAGTTCGACAAGCGTCGCAAAAAGGTAGAGCTCCCATATCCTCTGGTCGAAAGCTGTGGACTGAAACTGCTCCACGAAGTTTCCATCCAAATCTTCGTGCCACCGCATCATGGGTTCGATTATACTCCGAGCAGGAAAGAAACCAGCCTCCGACGCAACCTTCTGGAAGTCCGAATGCATCGTTTCTGGTGCGTGTACAGGAGCGAAGAAATCCACCGGATCACCTTCCTCATCGCCTTGGTGGTGAAACTCCGCCGGTTTGTCGAGCAACTCAGTGATCAGCCGTTCCAAGGCACCGTGCGCCTGATCTGGGGTCTCGAAAAACTCCGTCATCGACGTCCAACGAAAACGCAACTTTGCGTCACGGCCAAAGGCCATGCCCGCAAAGTCGCCATCTTCCAGATCCCGTATGATCAGGCCAAGAATGCTGCCATCCTCGGCTTCGAAGTAAGCGAGCTCTTCGCCGGTCAGCGCGGCTTGAGGCTGCCTCGCATAGCCGGCCAGTGCGTTGAAACGCAGTTCTGTAATCTCTTCCATAAATGCTCCTCTCAACCGCCGGGCTATCGCCGAATCGCGCATGACAGATGGTTTGGGGGTTTTTGATGTGACATCTCAAAGCCGGTCATGAAAGGTCAACTTGCAAGAGTTCAATAGCTTTTTCGGATCGACATTGGGCGCAATCGAAGTGCCTGTTGGTGTGACCGCCTTCGTTTCCTGGGTGTTGCATATCATGCTGGTCGCAGGGTCCGCCCTAAACACAAAGGGCCGTTGCCGGAATTTTCCCCTGCCCTTCGTGCATTCCTCGCGCGGCAAAATTCAGGCACCCTGCCCTTCTTCGCTTCGCTGCGCCTTCGGTGTTTTTAAGGTCGGTGCCCCTGCCCTCTGACCATCATTGCAACACCAGAAAAGGAAAGCAGCAATGACCATCAACAGCATCAAATTCGCAAGCGCCGACATCGAAACCGCCATGGGCGTTGGTTCGATCTCGACCCTGACCTTCGACATTGACATAACCGTCGAGCCGGTCACAAGCGACAACCCCATGGCCCCCACCCACCGCGTCCTTGGCCGTTCGCCTCGTGGCCGCCTGGTCGAGTGTGGCGGCATCTGGAAGAAACAGAACCGCGACACTGGCGCCGATTACTTCACGCTGACGATCCGCGACTTCGGCTTCAACGCGAACCTCGGCAAGGCCGCAAACCAGGAGGATGACACGCTTCAGGCAGTGATCCCCTGGGGACCGAAGGAAGCGGCTTGACCCTTTGCGCTGGCCGGCATTCCGGCCAGCGCAAAAGGCTTGAAGAGCGATTTTGCACGCGTGCAAAATTCGCAGTATGCGCCGGTTGCCGTGCGATACGCATCTCGGTATAGCCCATATTGTGCGCCGAAATTTACGTAGGCGTACAATATATGTACATTTGGCTGAAAACCGTGCTATTAAGCTCGGGAAGCGATTCTGGGAGAGAATCGAAAGAGAGCGGTGTCATGAGCGGCAGTATAGAACAGTTTCTTCAAGAGCTCGAACGAGGCCTCGGCCGAACCATGGTCTCGGTCAACAAAGAGTTGACGATGCGCGAGCGGATCAAGCGCTCTTGGTCGATGCGCCAAAGCGCGCGGTTTTTGAATATCAGCCACCAGCATCTGACAAAGTTCGCCAAGGACAACGAGGATTTTCCAGCCGGCAAACATGTCGGGCGAGAGCGTGTGTTCACACTTGCCGAGCTGATGCACATCCGGGCCTTGATGGCTGCAACGGCAAAACGGCCAGAACATTTTCTTGCGTGGCGAAAGCCAGATGATCCGCTGCCTGTCATCTCCTTTGCAAGCCAGAAAGGTGGCACCGCAAAGTCACTCAGTGCCGCGCATTTCGCGCAGTATCTGAGCCTGCACTACGGGATGCGCGTGGGCGTCATGGATGCCGACCCGCAAAGCACGATCACGCTCTATTTCGTGGGCGGTGAGGAAATGCCTACGTTGCCGGACGATGAAACTCCGACAATGGTGGATTTTGCTGGGCTTTTTCAAACAGACGAAAACGTCCCCTATACCGATTACGATGCGGAAACACTCGACAGCTTCTTTAAGCGTACTTCCTGGCCGGGCGTGAGGTTGGTCCCAGCCCATGGCGAAACCTCTGAAGGCGAAATTCAGATCGCCAGGCTGCTACGCGCGGGGACTCCGGAGAAGCGCTTTTACAGGTTCCTCAGAGACTCCATCGATCGCTGGAAGGAAGGGCACCCTCCCGTCACCCGCCCGAATGAATTAGTGACTGATGGGCGGGTTGACCCGAAAAAACTTGATCGCGCTCTGAACGAAACGCTGGATTGCATCATTATCGACTATCAGCCGGCGCTGACACTCTTTCAGCTAAACAATGTCATGGCGTCCACGTCGCTCATTATTCCGCAGACGATGAAGGGTTTCGACATCGCGACCCTCTCAACTTTCGTGACGGGTCTGCTCACCATGCTGCGTCATATCTTTGCGACTGATCGCATCGATATGGGAGGTGCTGCGCATATGCTGTTGCCCACCATTGTGCAGCGGACAAATGAACAAGACCTCACGCAAGTCGGTAATCTTCTGGAGAATTGCCCTGACGAAGTATTACCAGTGTTTTATCTCCGCTCTGATGCGATTTCGAATGCCTCTGATGTCTATCAGTCAGTATACGAGTACGATCCGGATACACCTGGCAAGCGCAAGGGCATCAATCGCTTCATTGAAAACGCTGACGCTGTGAACGATGCGATCGTTTCGCGTCTTTGGCCTGGGCTCGAGCGCGGATACGCGGACGAATGGATGCAGAAATTTTATGACTTTGAGGAGGAAGCCGAATGAAGAGAACGTTGAGCAGTTCGGTCCTCAAGAAAAAAGCTGTGCGCCAAGATGAAGAGGTGCCTGCAGTTTCTGATATGGAAGCCACGGATCCACATTCTGTTGGCGAAGCGAAGCTGGTCGGAGGTGTCAAGCCGCGTTTGGGCGGCTCTGGCAGCGCTTGGAAAGCTGGTGCACTGTCAGATGCCAGCCAAATCCTCCAAGTCGAACGCGCCCAGATTGTGGAGCAGATCCTTTCCGGTCGTCATGAATTGCAGATCGATGCGTCGCAGATTGTTGATGTGATCGGTTCGGATCGGCGTGAAGATTGGCGCGATCAGGAGGCATACGAGAAGCTCAAGGAGAGTATTGAGAAAAACGGCCAAGATACACCTATCCATGTCTGGCCAGCGGACCCGAATTGGCGGCCGGACGAGCGCGAGCCCGAAAATGTGGAAGGGGTCGTGTTCCATCTAATCGTTGGGCGCCGACGCCATGCGATACTTGAAGCATTGGGCCGTCCAGTGCGGGCCATACTCGTCCCACAGTCGCACCGGGGTTCCCGAGAAGAGCAGTTCGAGATGCTGTTCATGCGGTTTCGAGAAAACGAGGAACGAGAGAACCTGAGCGCGTTTGAGCGTTTGGTGTCGATCGGAGAGATGTTTGAGCGGCTTCAAGATGCTACCCAGCACGAGAAGCTCACAGCGACTGAGTTCGCAAAACGCGTAGGTGTGCACAACAGTGCCGTATCTCGCGGCCGCGCGGTTTACGCAGCGAGGGATGAGATTTTGCACGCGTGCAAAGATGTCTACGAGCTTAGTCATCGTGATCTCGAACGGGTTCTAAACGACCTGTCCGGTAAGCCGCTAAAACCTGCTCAGAAAAAGCCAACAAAGCCCAGGAAGCTCACCATTCAGCGAAAGATTGGGTCGCGAAAACTCAGCGTGACGGGGCAGGGAGGCAAGCTCTCTGTCGCCGCTTCGGGGCTTACATTGGATGAGGATATTCTCAACGGATTGAGTGACGTCATTGCAGAATATCTGGTTAAACACGGATCGAAGTAAGAGGCAGGAACCGCGAAGACGGCCATCTTCGGTCAAAAACGAGGTAAGAAACAGGAGCGTATATGCTTTGAGATAACGGCAAAAGAAAAGCCCCCAAGCTGAGGGCCTGAGAGCTAATCAAGATTGTTTGGTCGCTATCAAGATAGTTCTCCGGCGAATCACTGTCAATGACGAACGCTCCTGAGCGAACGGGTTTCTTTTGCCTGCTATCGAGCAGAGGAGGCAAAACATCTCATGAAACATTCTGGTTGGCGCAAGCCGACACCGGGCCTTGGCATTGCAGAGCAATTTGCCCAAGCCGGTGAACGGGTAGCTATTCCCAAGACCCAAGCCTTCGTCGCTGTGAAGCGCGTTGGCGCTCATATCGGCCTCAAGGCCGGCGATATGCTGCTTCTCGACACGCTCGGGGCCTTCACTCAGGCCCAGGACTGGGAAGAGGGGCAGCGTCCGATCGTCTGGTCATCCAATGCCTACCTGATGGAGCAGACAGGCTTCTCGCTGTCAGCGCTTAAGCGCCATGCACGGCGCCTGGCCGAGGTCGGTGTGATTTCCTTCAAGGACAGCCCCAATGGCAAGCGGTGGGGCCACAGGGACGCTGACGGGCGCATCATCGAGGCCTACGGCTTTGATTTGTCGCCGCTCTCGGCCCGTGTCGAGGAATTCGAGCAGCTTCAGGCCGAACTGCAGGCCGAACGCGAGCTCTGCCAGCGCCTGAAGCGCCAGATCACGGTTGCACGCCGGATGATCCGCGCCCGGATCGAAGCGGCGTCTCACGCGGCGCTGAGAGGGCCATGGCAGCACCTTTCAGGGATGTTCGAGGACCTCCTGGAACGTCTCCCGCGCCGGAATACCGCCTCTGAGACGCTTGAACGCCTCCTGACGTGGTTCAGGGAGCTTCAGGAGCGGGTTGAGGCCGCCTATCTCAAGGCTGTTCGGGCGGATGAGGTTGTGGAAAACACGACTGAAACCACCGAACAAGTTAGTGAAAAGACTCAAGAAATGGACCCCAGGGAGGTCAAGCCTGAACCTCATATACTAATTACAACTCAACTTAATCCTGTAACCTGTAATCGCTCAGAAACTGAGCAAGCGGCGGGCATGGTGCCCAATGCGCCACCGGAAGAGTGGGTGGATAGGGAGTTGGAGGATTGGGTTGCCGAAACGCGCAAGAAACGCGGTGCTGCGCTTGATTTGCCGACGGTGATGCAAGCTTGTCCTGAATTCGCGTCCTGGGCGCGCAATATGGGCGGGTATCTGAAGGGTTGGGGCGATTTGCACCGGGTTGCTGGGCAATTGAGACCGATGATCGGCATCTCGGAGCACGCTTGGAACCTCGCTCAGGACCGCCTTGGGCCTCAAATCGCCACGGCGGCGCTGGTTTTGACCTTCGACAAGCATTGCGCCGGTGAGGTGGCGTCTCCAGGCGGATATCTGCGCGGCATCGTCCAAAAAGCCGGGGCAGGGGAGTTGCATCTCGAGCGCAGCTTCTATGGCCGATTGAGCGGGCAGGCGGCGTGAAGAAGGGGGTCCACCGGTCGATGCCCGCAGGTTTACTGCACAGTGAATCTGCAAGATTTCGCAAGTATGGGTCCGAATCTTTCGCGAGTCAGTCTGAATGTTCTGCAGTGGATCATAGGGCAGGGGAGGGGATGCGCCAGAAGTGTTTCCTGAGCTGTTTTTTGAATAAACCGGAGAAAAGTTCGATTTAATTGGTTTAGATCGGAGTTTCAGTCGGATTATGACGCGAAACCTTGATTTATGTGGTGTGAGGCTTTATACCGGAGAAAATTCCGGACTAAGCCTTTCAAGCCGGAAAAATGTACGATGTAACCCTTGGAGAGTGTTGTGGGCTCATTGCAAGTTAAATCCGCTTTGTCGCAGCTTGGTCGCGATATTCAGACGGCGCGCAAAAGGCGCCGCATGTCGGTTGCGGATTTCTGTAGCCGGATTGGTGTTAGCGACAAGACTCTTGCAAAGCTGGAGCGGGGCGATGGTGGTGTTCGGCTTGAGACCTTTGCCATGGCGCTTCTGGCTCTGGGCATGCTGGACCGGTTGGCTGAAATCGCCGACCCATCTTCGGATGCCACTGGCATCGGGCTGGATAGAGACAAACTCCCAGAGCGCATCCGGCAGCGCGGCAGGCACATTAGAACCATCCCGACTAAATCGAAAGATGCGCCAAAAGGGACGGTTGCTGTTGATGATGATGAAGGGACAGCATTTTAATGCCTGAGGCTTTTGTTGTTCTTGGGGACGCCTGTATTCCCGTTGGTCGTTTGATTTTTGAAACCGATGGACGCCGGTCTCATTCCACGTTCATCTATGATGAAAGATGGCTTGAAAATCCGATAGGATTTGACCTCGCTCCGGACATGCCGCGCAGTCTTGCGCCTTTCCATTCTTCGTCTGAGGGGCGCGACAGCCGTCGTCGAGATGTTCTGGCAGGGCCCTTCACGGATACATCGCCTGATAGTTGGGGGCGTAAGCTCATTCGCCGGGTGCACGGTGAGGGCGCGACGGAGTTTGACTATCTGGTTGCTGCAGATGACAGGGCCCGCCAGGGGGCGTTACGGTTTTTGAATGAAAAGGGTGAGGTATTCCATCCGGATCAGCCCCCCGTGCCGCGCCTGGCGAATATTGAAGAACTGCGCGCGATCGCGGCACGGTATGAGCGAGATCCGGATGGAGCTGAAGCCGAAGCGCGTGATCTTGTCGGCGCGGCTGGTTCACTTGGCGGTGCGCGCCCCAAAGCCAATGTCGAGGATGGCGATGACCTCTGGATCGCAAAGTTTACCTCGATTGATGATACATGGCCCGTTGAGCGGTTGGAAATCGCCACGCTAAATATGGCGCGCGCGGTCGGTATTCGAACACCGGAGGCACGACTTGAACTGGCGGCCAGCAGGCATCCTGTTGGGCTCATCAAACGCTTTGATCGCCGCAAAGGTGGTCGTCTGCCATATATGTCGGCCCGTACGGCTCTTGGGAAAAAAGGATCTGCTCACGGTTATTACACCGACATTGCAGATGCTCTTCGTCAAATGTCTGTTCTTCCTGACAGGGACATTCTGGAGCTTTGGCGGCGCCTATTGTTCACCGTGTTGATCACAAACACTGATGATCACCTGAAAAATCATGGGTTTCTCTATGTGCGCGACAATCGATGGCGCCTGTCACCGATGTTTGACGTAAACCCGCAGCCACGCAGACAACCGACTTTAGAAACCGGGATCAGTGATATTCACGGCTTTGAACCCTCAGTAGAAGCAGTTGTCGAAGCCGCGCCCTTCTTTGATATCGAGCAAGCTGATGCCAAGGTTATGGCCAGGGAAATGGCAAAAACGGTGAGCGAGATCTGGGGTGATACACTCCGCCAGCATGGTATTACCGGGGCCGCGCACAGAAGATGCGCGCCAGCCTTTGAGCATGAGAGGATGGAGACGGCTCTCGGTTTGTAAGCGGACCATCTCAACATGGATGCCAGACGTTGCCACAGTGGACGTGATAAAGCGTGCAACATGTTTGTGCGAATGATGGGTGCCGAATTCTAGCCCCTTGAACCTCCTCATTTTCATCCCCGTGCGAGCAAGGGGATCGCGGGTATGGCAGACGCCGCCGCCCGCGCAATGGTCTGCCCGCTCCATTCGCTGACGCTCCCGTGTTGACCATGCCCGGGTGGCTTATTGCGTCCGCCATTTCCTCCCGCGTCCCGCACGGGGACGAGAAAATGGAGGATCACATGGCAAAGCCCGATATCTACACCCGCATCACCGAGAAGATCATTGCCGATCTCGAGGCTGGCACTCGACCCTGGCACAAACCCTGGAATGCCGAACACCTCGCCGGTCGCATTTCCCGGCCCCTGCGCCACAACGGCGTCGCCTACCGGGGCCTCAACATCATCCTGCTCTGGGCCGCATCTGTCGCCCATGGCTATGCCGCACCCACCTGGATGACTTATCGTCAGGCACTCGAACTCGGCGGGCAAGTCCGCAAAGGGTCCAAGGGTCAGCTTGTCATCTATGCTGACAAGATGCGCAAAACCGAGACTGATGATGCGGGCCAGGATCGTGAGGTCGAGATTCCCTTCATGAAGGGCTATACGGTTTTCAACGTCGATCAGATCGAGGGACTGCCTGAGACCTACTACGAGGTGGCTGAGCCGATGCCCGAGACCGCCGAGCGCAATGCCATCGCGGAAGCGTTCTTCGCAGCGACCGAGGCCGATATTCGCTATGGTGGCAGCCAGGCCTTCTATGCGGTCGATCCCGACTACGTGCAGATGCCGCCCTTCGAGACGTTTGAATCCCCGGAGGCGTATTACTCAACCCTCGGCCACGAGGTTTGCCATTGGACTCGCCACCCCAAGCGCCTAGATCGCAGCTTCGGCCGCAAACGCTGGGGCGACGAAGGTTATGCCCAGGAGGAGCTCGTCGCTGAGCTTGGTGCCGCTTTTCTGGCCGCTGACCTCGGGTTGTCACCGGAACCGCGCGATGAACACGCCGCCTATATTGCGCATTGGCTGACCGGTCTTCGCAACGACAAGCGGTTCATCTTCCAGGCGGCTGCTCACGCTCAGAAAGCCGTCGACTACCTGCATGGGTTGCAGCCAAACACGGACGAGGTCGCCGCATAGGCGGCCTCTCACTCTAGCGCCGAAGTGGTGGAAATCCTCAAGGCGCGCCTTCAGTGCCGCGACGGCGCCTCCACCATGTCATCGGTGCTGAGTTGGAGACAGGCGCGCCAAAGCGGCGTCTTCCAATAGGTCTTGTCGGAGCGCCTGTCGCTGCCGGGGGCCTCCGCCAGAAACCCGATCCAGCTCAAGGGCCGCAAGACGTGGGTGAATAGAAACCTCGCGTGGTCGTAGTATTCCCGGTCATAGACCCCTTGCCGTTCCAATCCGTAGAGCGTCTTCACCAGATGCGGCTCGGATAGGCCCTGTTCCGCCTCGACGTTGATGATGTTGAGGAAGATGTCCCAGTTGCCCGGCGCTGTAAATTCGGAACGCGCGGTGCGGGCGTGATTGTAGCGGAAGATGTAGGTCTCGGCGAGGTCTGCGAAGAAGGATCCACGATTTGAGGCCAGCGCTCTGGCTTTCTTTGAGCCTTGGAACTTGCCCTTCACGTGCCGACCCAGCTTCATGACGATCATGAGATCATGCACGACCATGGCCGGCGCGACATCCCACTCATTGAGGACCTTGTTCAATCGCAGCAACTCCTCTGCCTTGTAGTCCGGCCAGGGCGAGTTCTCCGCCATCCAATGCGCGAACTTCCGGTTGAACGCCTTGGTCTGTGTCAGTCCGATCCCGCCGTGTGTGTCGGCATAGGCGAAGGCGAGTTCCAAGGCCCGCAGCAGCCGGGACTGGTCCAGGACGGGATCGTCATCGGCAATGGGTCGAAGCTTGATCATGCCTCGCCATATCAGGTTGTGCGGCGAGATGTCATTCCGATGGTGGCAGGTTCATCTAAGTTCAGACGTCATCCATCGTGGACGTAGCCAGTCCTCCTGCGGTCTGGCGTGATCGGCACGCAGCCCGGCCATCTCAGTTCCCCTGTCGTTTTCTTCCTGATGCAATTTCCGCGACCTGTCCCATCTGCCGGGCGCGGCCTTCAGCCACCCCCTTCAAGCAGAACTTTCCCCTGTGCGCTTCGCGCCCATTCCTCGCGCAGCAAAGTTCAGCCTGACAGCCGGTCCGGGCGGTCACGGTCTCTCGTTTGCATCGAAAACGAAGGAGAACCGATATGACCAAGTACTACACCGTCACCACCCCCGACACCGGCAAGGATGGCAAGAGCCGCTTCCACAAGGTGGGTGTCGCCTTCCCGCAGAACGAAGGCGCAAAGTCCTTCATGACCATCCAGCTCTTCGCAACCCCGGTGAATGGCGAACTCGTCCTCTTCGAGCCCAAGGCCGACAGCGACGACGGCCAGGTCACCGAGTGACCCGGCCAGGGAGGGGCCTCGCGCCCCTCCCGCCAAATCTCACCGACATCTCATACGAAGGACAGACAAATGGAACTTCTGCCTCAATCCATCCTCGATCAGCTGGCCGCCAATGGCCGCGCCAATCAAGAGCGCATCGAAGCCGGTGAAGACACTATCGACCATCATCCGGTGGTCAAGCTCTTCACGCCCGACGGCGGCGCCACCTGGCTCCTGAGTGAAACCGACCCCGAAGACGCGGATATCTCTTTCGGGCTTTGCGACCTCGGCCTTGGTTATCCCGAACTGGGTTCCGTTCGGCTCAGCGTTCTCAAGGCGCATCGTGGCCGTCTCGGGCTGCCCATCGAGCGCGACCTCCACTTCGAAGCTGACGCGCCACTCAGCACCTATGCCGAGCGCGCTCGTGAAGCTGGAGGGATCATCGCATGAGCACCAATATTCGTCCCGAACACATCAGCGCCTTTGAGGCGCTGACCTCGGGAGAACACGACAATTTCGCACTGTTTTCCTGTTTCCTCGACGGAGCACCTGCGGTTGCGATCGTTGCCGTGACGCCGCCAGAAATCGCGGACGGCGAGTACCAGATCACACCGCTCTTTGTGGGTATCACGGAGAACATGGTTCTGACGGATCATGAAGGTACTGCCGCCTGACGGTCGCGCGTCGCGTAGCATCCAGAAGACGAGGTCGCCCATTTCAGGGCGGCCATTTTTTGGTTTCGATCATGATCCCACGCGAACAAAACTGAACGAAATTTTGGCGGCGTCCTGGCGAAACAGAAGGGCTCACTGTTCCCCGGCTGGTGTTGGTTTGAAGCGTGTTGAGTGGTCCGACGTCGTATCACTCCGTTGATCGAGATGTGCCAGCACCGGCCAGCAAAAAGTCACAACATGCAAAATGCAATATTGCGCAATGTGATGTATTGAAGTATGAACAAAGGAGAGAAGGAAGACGTTGGCAGGATATGGCCAATGTTTGCACATTTTGTCCGAGGGGTCTGACCCGTGCCGAGGCCAGCGAAAAACCTGAAGCTTGAAGAGCGCATCGAAGTGGCGCGGCGCTTTGCGACGGGCGAGAGCGCGAAGGAGCTGGCGGCGGCGTTCGGCATCTCTGCGCGCCACGTGAACCGGCTCGCGAAAGAGGAGGCGGGCGAGGGGATCACGGTGCGCGATCCGAGCGAGACAGTGGCATTCCGGGCCAGCCGATCCGAGCTGGACGCCTTCGATGCGGAGTGGCGCGCGCGGGGTTTTTCCAACCGGTCGCAGGCTCTCAATGCAGTGCTGCGCGGACGGTGCGGTTTCCTCGATGTACCCCGTGATCTGGTCGCGGAATTCTGCGCGGCATGGCGTCAGGCGAAGGATGTGAGCGACGCGGGATTGGCGCTCGCCAAGGCGGTCCATCGCGGTCGGCTCGAGGTCTCGGAGGCGGATCGCGCGGTGCTGATCGAATTGTTCGATCTGGCGCAGTCCATGAGCCGTGAGATGGGCCGGATGAAGGATGCGGCGCAGGCGCTGCGTCATCAGGAGTGGCCGCAAAAGGAAGAAGGGCAGGAGGCGGAGAGCGCGGTTCTGGAGGACAGCTCCCATGCGATCGGAAGTCGTTTGAAGTTGGTTCGTAATGGCTGATCCCCTCGCCCTCTACACCTCGGTCATGGGCCGGCTCTGGGAGGATGAGCGCATCCGGGGTCAGGCCGCGGCACGGATCGACGCGCGGCTGGCAGGGCGTCGGCAGGGGCGGAGTTTCGCGCGTGTCGGATCCCTGTCGGCGCGCAATGCGCTGAAGGTGGCGTCGGGTCAGAGCCGGGCGGCGGTGTTCAAACGGATCCGGGCCGGGGGGTGCAAGACGCGTGCTTCGCTTGGGGCGCAGATCTCCTATATCAACGACAAGGCGGTCTACACCTATTCGACGATGACCAATGCGCTGACCGACGCGGCGGTGCTTTCTGAGGCGCAGAAAGAAGACATCGTTGAGGACTGGGCCGGGACCTGGCGCGGCTCGACCAAGCTCGGGTTCACCTCGCACATGCTGCTGTCCTTCCCGACCGACGTGACGGTTGATCAGGTCCGTGACATCGCCATGGACTGGACGGATCATTTTTTCGAGAGCGGCGAATACGGCGATCAGTGGGACTATGTCCTCGCGGTCCATGACGACCGAGCGCACAAGCACGCCCACATCATCCTGAACAACCGCGGCGTCGAAAACGGCACCTGGTTTTCCTGCTGGGCCGAGGGCGTGATGTCGCCGCAGCTGATGCGCGAGAAGCAGGCCGAAATCGCAGAACGCTATAGCGTGATGCTTGACGCCACCACCCGGCTCGAGCGGGGCATCTTCGAGAAGCCTGCGGGTATCGAGGAGATCTACCGCGCCAAGGAAGAGGCTCGCCTGCCGCGCGAGATCGCCCTGACGGCCCAGGAAACCGCCATGGCGCAGGCGCAGGTGGTGGGCTTCGCCAAGGATTACAAGAACCTCGCTGACCTGCTGGACCGGATGGACCAGCGCCACATGGCCCGCGCCCTGCGCGGCATGGCGGAGGGGCTCGGTTCCGGCACGCCGTGGAACTTCACCGAAGGAGAGATAGACATGAAGGACATCAAGACCGTCGGTGATGCGATCGACTATTCCGAGCGCACGATCGAGGCGCTCAGGCTCAAGGCCGAGGAACTGGACCCGGCCGAGTGCGCCGCATTCGAGGCCAAGGCCGCGCCGATCATCGCGGATCTCTCGCAGATGGTGCCCGACCCGGAGCTACGGGCGCGCTTCGGCAAGCAGCTTGAAGAACCCTATCCCCCGGGGGCGGGCAGCGTGGTGCTGATCGGCGCGCTGCAGTCCGGCAATGACGAGGGGTTGCGCGATGTGCTCGAGAGTGCCGAAGAGGCAGGCATGGACAGCGAGGAGCTGGTGGCCCGGATCATGGCCGGCGGCACGCGGAACTACGGTATGGCGCAGGACTGGGTTGAGCGCGACATGAATGCGGTGCTGGCCAAGGACGGTCTCAGCGTCGAGACGGCCAATGATGACCAACTGGATGCCGCGCTCGAGAAGGTCGACGGCGTGATGGACGCGTTGATGGAACGCGCAAAGGAGATGGGCGTCGAGATCGGTCGCACCCTTGCCGATGAGGAGGAGACGACGTTGCCCCTCATCGACGAGGATGACCGGACGCCCAATCCCTACCTGCAGGACCTCGCCGACATGCTGCGCGACGGCAAGCTCACCGAGGAACAGGAAGAGACGGTCGAGCGGACCCTGCAATCCGAGCTCTTCAAGGAACTGGGCGAAGAAGGCTTGGCCGAACTTCGCCGCGGCAACTACGAGGTGCTGGATGCGGCCCTGCCGAGCAAGCTCGACCAGATCACCGTCACGCAGGAATTCCTCGAGATGACGTTTGAGGAAACGGGCGACCAGGTCTTAACCGATCGCGCCGCCGGGTTGCAGCAGGACAAGGCGAACGAAGTGGCGCGGCTGCGCGGCCAGCAGGAGGCGCAGGAAATGGGGCGCGACCTTGGCCGTGCCAGAGAACTGGATCGTGGTCTCGATGACGAGATGGAATTCTAAGGGGGAGATGACCACCATGACCAAGACACTTCCCCTCTGGGCCGCGCTCCTCTTCGGTGTGATCTGCGGCGCCGTCATCGGCACCATCGTCGCCGCCTTCTACCTGACCTTGGCCCTGAAAACCGGGTTTCAGAGTTTCGACATGTTGGCGCTCTGGAAGGCGAGCGCGGGCACACGCGCGGCACATCCCGAAGCTTTCAAGGTGGGGTTTGGCGCCGTCGGCTTCGGAGCCATCGGCCTCGGCGCACTCGCGCTGGCTTGGACCTGGAAGAAGGAGCGCGACGATTACGGTTCCGCCCATTGGCAGACTAAAGCCGAACTGAAGAAGAACGACATGCTGCAGGCGCCGGGCAAGGGCTTCGTCTGCGGCAAGCTTGGGCTCCCGACCTCCAAGGCCGAGTTCATCTCCTCGACCACCATCCCTCATGTGATGATGGTGGCCCCGACCCGTGCCGGTAAGGGGGTGGGTTTCGTGATCCCGAACCTTTTGAGCTTTGCGGGCTCGGTGGTGGTGCTCGACGTGAAGGGCGAGAACTTCGAAAAGACCGCGCGGCTCCGGGCGCTGAAGGGCGATGAGGTCTATCGCTTCAGCCCCTTTGACTGGGCCAATGCCACGCATCGCTACAACCCGCTCGCCCGGATCGCCAAGGCCCCGACATTCGCGCAGCGCTATACCGAGGTCTCGATCCTCGCCGACCTCTTCCTCGACAAGGACAACAAGACGCTCGACACCTTCTCCGAGGCCGGCAAGTCTATCTTTGTCGCGGCCTGTTTGCTGGCGATCCAACGCGGCACGCCGAACCTTGGCGAGGTCAACAAGATCGTCGCAGGAGGGGAATACAAGAACGCCCAGTACAAGACCTATGCCGACGAGGCCGAGGAAGACATCTTGCGCGAGCTCTGGACCAACGCCGCCTCGGCCTCGACGCGGCTGTTGACCTCGAACATCCAGGCGCTGATGACCGCCGGTCTCAAGCAATGGGACAACCCGGCGGTCCGCTCGGCCACCGAGGCGAGTGATTTTGATTTCTCGACTTTCCGCAAGACCCCGCAGTCGCTCTACATCGCGGTGTCCGAGGATCACATCGCGACGCTGGCCCCGCTCCTGCGCCTGATGTTCGCCGATCTCATTGCCTCGATCCGCCTGAATGAACCGGGTCCGGATGAGCCGTGGCCCGTCATGATGATGATCGACGAATTCCAGCAGATGGGCGCGATGCCCTATCTCGAGCGCGCGATCCATTCGCTTGCGAGCTACGGCGGCCGGGTTGCGATGATTGCGCAGTCGTTGGCGTCGCTCGACCGGATTTACGGACCCGAAGGCCGCGAAAGCCTCGAGAACGGGGCAGGGCTTAAGCTCTACATCACGCCGCGGGATCAACGCACGGTGAAGGAAGTCTCGGCCGCCGTCGGAAGCACGACCCGCGAGGCGGTGACCCGGATGTATGGTCGCAACAAGGGTTTCCTCGGCGCGACCTCGACCTCAGCGCGGCTGGAAGAGCGGCCGCTGCTTTCCGAGACCGAAGCGCGCCTTATGGATCCCGACGAGGTCATCATCCTTGCCTCGCCCCAGCATCCGATCAAGGCGAGCCGGATCAAGTATTACGACGATCCGTTCTTCAAGGGCATGCTGGCCCGCCAGGAGGGCAAGCCGTTCCCCTATCCCCCAAGCGTGCAGGGTGTGGGGCCTTGGGGTGCGGACGGTGGTGACGAGGTCGGCGAAGAGGACTCGGTGAAGCCAGCCGAACGCGCGCCTTTCCGGGATCGTTCGCAACGCCGGGAAGCACGCGCGATGAGCGTGAGGACGATGGAGGTCGGGCGTGGTAGCCCCGAGCTAGAGACGCTGGAGCGGGACGCGGCGGTGCCGAAGGAATGGGAGGCGGCGCTCGATCGGCAGGAGGATTTCATCGAGGAGTTGTTGGGAGGGTGAGTGATGACTGCTGCTCGCTGCGTAACTCTTGCATTCGTTCAACTTTTTCAGCCAGCATTGCAGTTGTTGTGGAGCTACTTACCTTGTGCCACCTGCGTTCTAGCAAAAATGCCAACTAGAATTTCACGTGCTGCGGAAGGTTTCTCGGTGAGACCTGTTTCCAGAAAATCTAAATAGCTGTTTTTCAATTGACGGCGAAGAGCGGCCTGAAACCGGGTCTGACCTTCGCTCGGTTTTTACTGTCCCATCTCGCCAGGGTATTATCCAAGACCCTCCCAATCATCGACAGAATCCGGCTCGGGCGGGCAATCTGCATCCATTAGAAACCTGCAGATGTGGTGAGCCCCAGTGACCAAGATTGACCAGATCGAGACCCTGATCCTCGACATTCCCACCATTCGCGGTCACGTGCTTTCGATGGCCACGATGCGTACGCAAACTGCGGTGCTGGTCAGGGTCAAGTTCTCGGACGGCTCCGAAGGCATCGGCGAAGGCACGACGATTGGCGGGCTGAGCTACGGACCGGAAAGCCCTGAAGGCATCCAGTCGGCGATCGAGACTTATATCGCGCCCGGCCTGCTTGGTCGCAACAGCGACGATGTGAATGGTGCAATACAGCTCATCGACAAGTTGGTGAAAGGTAACCGGATCGCCAAGACAGCTGTCGAGATAGCTCTGTGGGACGGGCTGGGCAAGCGCTTGGGCGTGCCGGTGTCGCAACTTTTTGGTGGGGCCGTTCACGAACGTCTACCGGTCGCCTGGACGCTGGCCTCCGGCAATTCCGAGACCGACATCGCCGAAGCCCAGCAGATGATCGAAACCCGCCGCCACAACGTCTTCAAACTGAAGATCGGCAAGCGAGCGGTCCGTGATGACGTGGCCCATGTCGCCCGCATCAAAGAGGCGGTTGGTGATGCAGCCAGCGTGCGCGTTGACATCAACACGGCTTGGTCGTTGCAGGATGCACGTTGGGGTCTGAGGGGGCTGCAAGAGGCGGGCTGCGAACTTGTCGAGCAACCTGTCCCCGCGCGTTATCGCCGGGCAATGGCAGAACTGACGCGTAGCTACGAAATCGCCGTGATGGCTGATGAGGCGCTTAACGGGCCTGAGGATGCTCTCGAAGTGGTAACGGCACAAGCTGCGGACGTCTTCGCCGTAAAGATCGGGCAATCCGGCGGGCTCAAGCGCGCCTCAGAAGTCATAGCCATTGGGCAGGCTGCGGGCCTTGGCCTTTACGGTGGCACCATGCTCGAAACCGGCCTGAGCACCGTTGCGGCATTGCAGTTGTTCTCTACCGTTGATGACTTGGCGTGGGGCACCGAGCTGTTCGGCCCGCTGCTGCTGACCGAGGACATTCTCGCAAATCCGATCGTCTACAGAGATTTCTGCGTCGAAATTCCACACGGCCCGGGCATTGGCGCGACGCTCGACCCCGACAAGATCGATTTCTTCCGCCGAGATGGTCGGCGGAGCATGAAAGCCGTCGCGGGTGAATAGTCCCGCGACACGAACAACAAACCAGCCGATGCATCCATGCTGAGGCAGTCTGGAGGAGGATCACAGATGTTCACCCAATCCAATCTCGACGCATTCGAAGCACGGCTCGACGGCGCCATTCAGGACGACCCGGAAAATGGCGTGTTCCGCTGCCGCCGAGATATTTTCACCGACGAAGAGCTGTTCGAGCTTGAGATCAAGCACATCTTCGAAGGCAACTGGATTTACATGGCGCATGAAAGCCAGATCCCGAACCCGGGCGACTACTTTACTCTGACCATGGGCCGCACGCCTGTCGTCATCACCCGCGATAAAGACGGCGAGCTGCACGCGCTGGTCAACGCCTGTTCGCACCGTGGTGCGCAGCTCTGCCGCTTCAAGCGCCGCAACCAGAAAACCTTCACCTGTCCGTTCCACGGCTGGACATTCTCCAACACTGGCAAGCTCCTGAAGGTCAAGGATCCCAAGGGTGCAGGTTATCCTGAGCAGTTCAACAAGGACGGCTCCCATGACCTGACCAAAGTTGCCCGCTTCGAAAACTACCGTGGCTTCCTGTTCGGCTCCCTCAATGCCGATGTGAAGCCGCTGGAGGAGTACCTCGGCGAAGCACGCAAGATGGTCGACATGATCGTCGATCAGGCTGACGAAGGTCTCGAGGTGCTGCGCGGTTCGTCCACCTACACCTATGACGGCAACTGGAAGCTGCAGGCCGAAAACGGCGCTGACGGTTACCACGTCTCGGCCGTGCACTGGAACTACGTGGCCACGACGGCGCACCGTACCGATGACGGCAAAGAAGACAACATCAAGGCAACCGACGCGTCCAAATGGGCGAAGCAGCGCGGTGGCTTCCACGCCTACGAGAATGGTCACATCCTGCTCTGGACGGAATGGGCCGACCCGACCAACCGCCCCGGCTATCCGCGTCTGGAGGAATGGACGGAGAAGTACGGCAAGACCAAGGCCGAATGGATGGTGGGAGTGCTGCGCAACCTCTGCCTCTATCCAAACGTCTTCCTGATGGACCAGTTCTCCAGCCAGATCCGCGTCTTCCGGCCCGTCTCGGTCGACAAGACCGAGGTCACGATCTACTGCATCGCGCCGAAGGGCGAGAGCCAGGAAGCACGCACCCGACGCATCCGCCAGTACGAGGACTTCTTCAATGCCTCTGGCATGGCGACGCCGGATGATACCGAAGAATTCCGGGCCACACAGCGCGGCTATGCCGGTGCGGCACACGCCAAGTGGAACGACCTGACCCGCGGAGCAACCCAATGGATCGAAGGTCCCGATGAAGACGCCAAGGCCCTTGGCATCAACCCGGTTATGTCCGGTGCGCGCACTGAGGACGAAGGGCTCTTCGTCATCCAGCACAGCAACTGGTCCGAGCGGATGGGAGACGCCATCGCCAAGGAACGCGAAACCGCGCCTCAGGCGTCGGTCGCAGCCGAGTGAGGAGGAAAGAACATGACAACTGCGACTCTTGAACGCCCTGCAACCGATGTGATGAGCTTCGAAGACATCCAGGCCTTTCTCTTCGCGGAGGCCCGCGCTCTGGACGATCGCGACTGGGACACCTGGCTGACATTCTACCACAAGGACTGTCCGTTCTGGATGCCCGCATGGGATGACTTCGACACGCTGACGGAGGATCCGCAGAACGAGATGTCCTTGATGTACTACCCCAACAAGCAGGGCATCGAGGACCGCGTATTCCGGATCAAGACCGACCGGTCGTCGGCGACCTCGCTGCCGGAGCCGCGCACGAACCACTATCTGTCGGGTATCGAAGTGCTGAGCCGCGAAGGTAGCGAAATCAAGCTGCGCTTCAACTGGCAAACGCTGAGCTACCGCTACGCCGAGACCGATACCCACTGGGGCACGTCGTTCTACTCGATCGACACCAGCGGGCCGAAGCCGCTGATCACCGATAAGAAGGTCGTCCTGAAGAACGATCACATCCACCACGTGATCGACGTCTATCACACCTGATCCCCGTTACTCCGGGAGCCTGAAGACCTCCGCGCATCTACGTCTGGGTGCGCGGATAAGGGAGGAGCATGCCATGACGACCTACAACGTTGCCCTGAATTTCGAAGATGGCGTCACACGCGTCATCCAGTGCGATGACGACGAGAAGGTAACCGATGCGGCCTTCCGTCAGAAGATCAACTTGCCGATGGACTGCCGCGATGGCGTCTGCGGCACCTGCAAGTGCTTTGTCGAGAAGGGCGAGTACGAGCTGGAATTCTACATGGACGAGTCGATGAGCGACGAGGAGGCCGAAGAAGGCTACGCGCTCACCTGCCAGATGACCCCAGAAAGCGACTGCGTTGTGCGGGTTCCGGCCTCATCCGCCATCTGCAAGACCGCGCCCGAGGCAGTGGAAGCCGAAGTGCAGGGCGTTGACAAACTTTCCGAGACATCCTTCGGTCTGCGGGTGAATCTGGCCAAGCCAATCAACTTCCTGCCGGGCCAGTATGTGAACCTGACAGTCCCCGGTACGGACAAACACCGGTCCTATTCCTTTTCGTCCGCACCGGGTGCGCAGGAAGCAACATTCCTGATCCGCAACCTGCCCGGCGGTGTCATGAGCACCTATCTTGGCGAGCAGGCGAAGCCCGGCGACGCTCTGACTGCAACCGGTCCGATGGGTGCCTTTTACCTGCGGCCAATCGAGCGCACGCAGGTTTGGCTCGCCGGTGGCACCGGTCTGGCGCCGTTCCTCTCCATGCTGGAACAAGTGGCTGAGCAGGGAGCAGAGCACCCGATCACGCTCTACTATGCCGTGACGCGCGCCGCTGACCTCGTGGAACTGGATCGCGTTAGCGCGCTTGCTGAAAAGATCGGCAACGTCACCGTGATCACCATTCTGGCCGCCGAAGAAGACGCGCATGAGCGCAAGGGGTTCGTGACCGATCACCTCAGCGGCGATGACCTGTCGGGCGGCGATTGCGACGTCTACCTGTGCGGCCCGCCGCCTATGGTCGATGCCGTGCGCGCGCATTTCGGGAAACTGGGCGTCGAGCCCACGAATTTCTACTACGAGAAATTCAACCCCACCGAAGAGAAGGCCGAAGCGGCATGACAGGCCGTTTCGACAACAAGGTGATGGTCGTCACCGGCGCGGCACAAGGTATCGGCCGCCGCGTCGCCGAACGAGCGGCAAGCGAAGGCGCACGGGTTCTGATCGTGGACCGCTCGCCCGCACGCAAAGACGTCGTCGCGGCGATCCGCGAAGCGGGGGGCGAGGTCGAGGCGATCTCGGTTAACCTCGAGACGTGGAGTGGCTGCGACAAGGCCATCGGCAAGGCCGTGGATCTCTGGGGCCGCATCGACATCCTGATCAACAACGTCGGTGGCACGATCTGGGCCAAACCGTTTGAGCATTACGAGCCCAAGCAGATCGACGCAGAAGTGCGCCGTTCGCTGTTCCCGACACTCTACTGCTGCCGCGCCGCCATTGAACGGATGCTACCGCAAGGTAAGGGCACCATCGTCAATGTGTCTTCCATTGCGACCCGCGGACTGAACCGCGTGCCCTACGCAGCAGCGAAGGGCGGCGTGAACGCGCTCACGGCTAGCCTGTCTTGGGAAGTTGCCGAACGCGGGATCCGCGTCGTTGCAACCGCACCGGGCGGAACCGAAGCCCCGCCGCGGGTCGTACCGCGCAACCCCAATGCCGAAGAAGAACAACGCGAAGACTGGTACCAGACCATCGTCGACCAGACGATCCAGTCCTCGTTCATGAAAAGATATGGAACGCTCGACGAGCAGGCAGGTCCCATCCTGTTTCTGGCGTCGGACGAAGCCTCATACATCACCGGTGTCACAGTCCCGGTGGGTGGGGGCGACTTAGGCTAGGCCCTGAGGAGGGGTCGTTAACCAACTGGAGGAGATACAAAATGAAACGCGCAATCCTGGCGGCCCTTGGGTTCGCCACCAGCTTCGCTGTGCCTGCTGTGGCAGAAGAAGAGATCAAGGTGGGCCTTCTGCTCCCGTTCTCGGGTGTATATGCGTCGCTCGGAAATGAAATTGAGACCGGGTTCAACCTCGGTCTGCAACAGTTCGGTTCCGAGACTGGTGCAACCTTTGAGATCGCCCGTGAAGACACCGAGGTGAAGCCGCCTGTCGCACTTGGCAAAGCCAAGAAACTGATCCTACAGGACCAGGTCGATGTCATGGTCGGGATCGTCAGTTCCGGTGTTCTGGGTGCGGTGCGTGACATGGTGCATGGCGCAGGTGTGCCACTGATCGTTGCTAATGCCGGCAATGATGCAGCGACTGGCGGGTCTTGTTCACCCTACATCACGCGGATGTCGTTTTCCAACGGCCAGATCAACCGTCCGATGGGCACCTGGATGGCCGAGCAGGGTGTGAAGAAGGTGTTCACGCTTGCGCCTGACTATGCTGCCGGTCGCCAGATGATCGACGCCTTCACCGAGACCTTCACCGCCGCAGGCGGCGAGATCGTCGGGCAGGAATTCACGCCGTTCCAAAAGACGCAGGACTTCGGTCCCTATCTCGCCCAGGCCAAGGCCAGCGGTGCGGATGCGGTCTACGTTTTCTATGCAGGCGGCGAGGCGATTTCCTTCGTCAAGCAATATGACAGCTTTGGCCTGAAAGCTGACCTTCCCCTTTATGGCTCGGGCTTCCTGACCTCGCCGCTTTATGTGAACGCACAGGGCGAGGCTGCCGAAGGCGTCATCACAGCGCTTCACTACGCGCCGACCATCAACAGCGAGGCGAACGCCGCTTTCGTGGCCGCGTTCACCGAGGAAACCGGCCGCGCGCCGTCGGAATTCGCCGTCCAAGGTTACGATGCGGCTCGCGCGCTGATTGAGGCAACAAAAACCGGCGCAAATGACCGTGCATCTTTGGCGACTGCCCTGCGCCAGGTCAGCTTTGAGGGGCCGCGCGGTCAGCTCTCCATCGACCCCGCAACCAACAACATCATCCAGCCCGTCTATGTCTACGAAACCGTCGCTGGTGAAGGTGGGCTGACGCAGAAGGTCCTAGCTCAGCTTCCCGCGGAAGCCGACGCGACCAATGGCTGCGAGATGGCACCCGACTCCAACTGACCAATCTGTCCCGGCCGCTCGCCTGCGGCCGGGACATAACGTCCGAGGAGGACTTAGCTCATGGCACATGATCTTGGATTCTGGACCCTTCAGGCGCTCAACGCCCTGCAATTGTCCATGCTTCTGTTTCTTCTTTCCATCGGCCTGACGGTCATCTTCGGGCTGATGCACTTCGTGAACCTCGCGCATGGCTCGCTTTATGCTCTTGGCGCGTATTTCGCTGCCTCGCTGGCTGCCGTGGGCGGCTACTGGATGGGGTTCTTTCTGGCGCCCGTGGCGGTCGCCGGGGTGGGGATCCTCCTCTATTCCGGCCTCATAAAGCGCATGCGGAAATCGGGGCCCATGGCACAGGTTCTCGTCACCTTCGGGCTGATCTTTGTCCTGCTCGATCTGACTCGCATCTTCTGGGGAGATCTGGCTCTCGCCATCGACGTACCCACGCTGCTTGGCGGTCGTCTGACCTTCCTTGGTGTCGAGTATCCGACCTACCGGTTGTTCATCATCGTTCTGGGTCTCGCCATCTTCGGCGCACTGGCCTTCGTGCTCAGCCACACCCAGATCGGCGCAATGATCCGTGCCGGTGTCGATAACGATGCCATGGCGGCCTGTCTGGGCATCAATGTGGAACGGCTGTTCTTCATCGTCTTCTGTCTGGGCTGTGCCCTTGCGGGCCTGGCCGGGGCCGTCGCGGCACCGCTTCTCAGTGTGACGCCCGACATGGGTCTGCAGATCCTGATCCCGACTCTGATCGTGATCGTGATCGGTGGTCTCGGCTCCCTCAAGGGCGCCATCGCCGGATCACTGATCTATGGCTTTGTGCAGACTTTCGGTGCGGTTCTGGCCCCGCAACTGGCCTCTGTTCTCATCTACGCGCTTTTGGCTGCGGTCCTTGTGATCAAGCCAGAGGGCCTCTTTCCAGCGAAAGGATAAGACGATGTTTCGCCACAACACTCTTCGTTACACCGCTCTGGTCCTGCTCGCAGCCGGTGCCCTCTTTCAGGCTTTCACGGCTGAATATTTCGGTCTGGAGATCCTGACAGAGATCCTGATCCTTGCCATGCTGGTTCTGGCGCTCGACATCGTTGCGGGCTTCGGTGGCATGGTCTCGCTCTGCCATGGCGCTCTGATGGGGGTCGGGGCCTATGCCTACGCAGTCCTGTCGACCAAGGCGGGGATCGCACTGCCCGTTGCCATGGCGGGCAGTATCGCGCTGACCGGCGCGGCTGCCTGGGTCATCGGCGCCATCGGGTCGCGCAGCCATGGTATCTATTTCATCATGGCGACACTCGCTTTCGGGCAATTGGCCTATTCCTACGTATTCGAGGCGCCGCTCTTTGGCGGCGACGATGGGTTGGGCGGCATATCCCGGCTGGACTTGAGCTTGATTGGCGTCGATCTGAACAACAGTCGCAGCTTTGCTCTCTTCTGTCTGGCCACTCTCGGGGCGGTCTACGGTGCTTCTGTACTGATCCTCCGATCCGGTCTTGGCCGCTCGCTCACCGGTGTCATGCACAATGAGCAGCGGATGCGCGCGCTTGGCCTGACGGTCTGGCGTGTAAAGGCCGATGTGTTCGGACTGTCCGGCATGATCGCAGGCCTCGCCGGTGCGCTAGCCGCACAACACATCATGTACATCTCCCCGGGTCTGCTCAGCTGGACGGTCTCGGGCGAAGCACTGGTTGTGGTGATCCTTGGTGGTCTTGGAACGCTTGTCGGACCGGTGATCGGAGCAGCCGCCTTTGTTGTCCTGAAACATGAACTGAGCTCGGTCACGACCTATTGGCACCTCGTTGTCGGTGTCATCCTGATCGCCGTCGTGATGAGCCGCGCCAATGGCATCTTCGGCTGGATCGAGGCCCGCTGGGGCGGCGTATTCGACCGCCGTCTCGCCGATGCGACCCGCAAACAGGAGCCTGAGGAGGTGTTGACCGATGCTTGAGACACGTAATCTGGACAAAAGTTTTGGCGCCGTTCACGTCACGCGCGATGTGTCGCTAAAGCTGGAACGTGGCGAGCGCCGGGTGATCTTGGGGCCGAACGGGGCGGGCAAGACGACGCTCTTCAACCAGCTTGTCGGCGAGCTGACCCCAGACAGCGGATCGGTGCATCTCGCCGGTGAAGATGTCACAGCACTTCCCGTTGCCAAACGCGCCCGTCGTGGGCTTTCGCGGAGCTACCAGAAGAACACGTTGTTCGATGGTCTGACGGTCGAGGAAAACCTTGGGCTTGCGGCGGCAGTCCACACCGGCAATGCGACGCAGCTTTGGTCGGACAGCCTGGCAAAACCCGAAGTCCGTGAGATCGTGGAGGAGGTGGCAAGCCAGGTGAACCTGATGCCTTTCATCCACGCGAAAGTGTCCGAGATCAGCTATGGCGTGCGTCGCCAGCTTGAAGTCGGTGTGGCGCTGGCCACGCGGCCGCTGGTTCTGCTGATGGACGAACCGACCAGCGGCGTCGGGCCGGAAATGTCGAAAGGCTTTCACGACCTGCTGGCGGGCCTGCCCCGCGACCTGACCATGCTGATCATCGAGCATGACATGGACCTTGCGTTTGACGTGGCCAACACGATCACGGTGCTGAACTACGGCGAAGTGGTCTTTGATGGTCTGCCCGAAGAGGCACGCGGGTCGAGCCTGCTCAAGGAAATCTATCTGGGGAGCTGGGAAGATGCTTGAACTGAACGCAATCGAATCCGGGTACGGCGAAACGCAGGTCCTTTACGGCCTGTCGCTTCAAGCGCAGACGGGCCGGGTTTTGGCCATCCTCGGGCGAAACGGCGCCGGCAAGTCCACGACACTGAAAACGATCATGGGCCTTTTGCCGCTGAAGTCCGGCGAAATCCTGTGGGGTGGTAAGCCGATCGCGGGGCAACCATTTGACATCGCCAAGAGCGGGATCGCCTATGTGCCAGAGACGCGCGATATCTTTCCGTCGCTCAGTGTGCGTGAGAACCTCGAAATCGCGGCCAAGCGGTTTGGCGGGTCGAACCCTGAATGGACGATGGAGCGGGTGTTGGACCTGTTTCCGCGACTAGGAGAGCGCATGGACAACGGCGGCACGCAGCTTTCGGGCGGCGAGCAGCAGATGCTGGCCATCGCGCGGGGACTGCTGATGAACCCAAAGCTGCTGATCCTTGATGAACCGACCGAGGGCCTGGCCCCGATCATCGTCAAACTGATCCACGACAAGCTGCAAGAGCTGAAAGCGGCGGGCCTGTCGATGATCATCGTTGAGCAGAACTTCGGTTTTGCCACGTCGCTTGCCGACGATGTGGTCGTCGTCAGCAAAGGGCAGATCGTCTGGACGGGAGATGCCGAGGCGATCAAGGCCGATGAAGACGCACAGCACACTTGGCTGGGCGTGTGAAATCTGCGTGCAGGGCCAACGCGCTTTGCACCTTCACCCCTTTTTGACAGGGCTCTTTCGCGCGACTTTCTGCGCGATGTTAACGAAATTCTTGACGTGAACGCCCTGTTCATCGAGGCGGTAATTGACCGAGAGTTCAGTTCGCGCGATCTCGGGTTCGATATTGAGAAACTTCATACCCTTGCGCGGCGCATTGGCGACGGATTCTGGGACAATGCACACGCCTTCACCGACCGCAACAAGACTGAGGGCGGTTTGCAGATCCATACACCAGATGCGCAGGGGCGCCTCGAATCCCGCATCCTCAACCGCCTTGAGAACCATGTCGGCATAGCTGGGCCTGGGGCGTTCGGGATAGAGGATCAAATGGTGGGTCATCAGCCGTTCGAGCTTGGCCACTGTCCGAGTTCCCGTATCGACGATGTCAGGTAAGGCGAGGATCAGCTTTTCTTCAACCAAATGCTTTGACAGGAACTCGGGATCCTTCAGGGTTGGGCGCGCAAATACAACGTCCAGTTCCCGTGACACCAGGGACCGGTGCAGTTCGGCGTTGTTCATCGGGATCAGACTTAGGTTCACGTCCGGGTAATTCGCCCGATACGATCTGATGATGTTTGGCAGAATTCCGTATGTGGCAGAGCCGACGAACCCAATCCTGAGTCGTCCTTCCGCCCCTTGTCCCAGCCGACGCACTTCCAGTTGCGTGTCTTCAAGCTCTGCGAGGATTGTCTTGCCGCGCTTCAGCAACCGCTCACCTGCTTGTGTCAGGGTGATCGTGCTCCGGCCCCTGTTGAACAGGATTGCGCCGAGGTCTTCCTCGAGCTGCTTGATCTGACGGCTGAGCGGGGGTTGCGCCATATCGAGGCGTTCTGCGGCGCGCCCGAAATGCAGCTCCTCTGCCACTGCAATGAAATAGGTCAGCTGTTTGAAATTCATTTTCGCCGTCCTCCCAAGAACTTACGATATTCTATACCTCTAAACGAAAAAAAAAAGGCCCCCGTCTTGCGGGGGCCAGTCTTCAGGGAGGTATCGGGGATTACTCGGCGGCGGTCGCCTTTCCGTTGGCGGCCGTCTTGAGGACGAAATCGAACTCGAAGTGCAGGTCGGTGCCCAGGTCGGCGGCAGCCGGTTTGAACTTGCCGATCAGGCTTTCCTTGACCGCAAAGACGCTGTCCTCTTCGAGCCATGCGCTGTCGGCGTCGTAGATTTGGCTGATCAGCGGACGGTAGCCATCCTTCGAGATGATGAAGTGCATGTGGCCCGGGCGGTTCGGGTGGTGGCCCATGAAGCGCAGCAGCTCACCGGCGGTTTCATCGTCCGGGATCGGGTAGGGGACGGGGCGCACGGCGACAAAAGCGTAATGGCCGTTTTCATCGGTCTCGAACCGTCCGCGCAGGTTGTATTCGGGCTGGTCGGGGTCGAGATTTTCGTAGACGCCGTTCGGCGCGTCTTCCCAGACGTCGAGCGTCACACCGGCGATGCCGTTGCCGTTTTCATCCTTGATGTAGCCCTCGAAGTACGCGGTTTCTTCGTTGTCAAAGTGCTTCTGGATTGTCGAACCGCCCTTGGGCAGAACCGGCGGGTTCTCGCGGTAGAACGGGCCCAGAACGGTGGATTCGCTTTCGTTGCCTTCGACGGGATTGGTCATCATGTCGACCAGAACCTCGACGCCAAGGATGTCGCCCAGAAGGATGAACTCCTGCCGGTTGTCATTGCAGAGCTTACCAGCGCGGGCGAGGTAGTCGCAGACGAACAGGAATTCGTTATGCTGCAGTTTCACGTCCTTGATGAATGCGTGCAGGTGTTTGACCAGGCCAGTCGCGAGTTCGCGCTGGCGGTCGGTGATGTCTCCATGCTTACCGAGGCTCGCGATCACGACGTCGGTGATGTTGTGTTGGTTGACGATGCCCATGGGTAGTTCCTCCTCCTGGCAATCTGTAGATCCGGTTACGAGTTGCTTGACTGCCTCTCGTCGCAATACAGACTTTGCCGAGTCCGCAGATTTCCCCAATGCCCACAACGGTATTGCTTGATACCGACGGTAACCCGAGTCCTGTGAACCGGTGTTTTTCCAAAGACCTCAAGGTAGAGTATTGACCCATACCCTTGCCGGTATGGCCGACGGGTTCGCGATCGTGGCAGCTTTTGCTCAACTTATTAACGCATGGGAGGCCAAGGTGATCGACACCTTCACGCACATACAAACACGCCTTGAGGTAACGCCGCATTTGCTGCGCCTCGGCCGGCTGTTTTCCGAAACCGTGCTCATCGAGGTGGGCGGTGACGAATTTTACCTGACTTTCGACAAGGGGCACATCGTATCGGTCGTAGAGGGCCCAAGCCGCAAGACGCCTTGGCGCTTTGCATTGCGGACCGACTCCGAGGCTCTTACCAAATTCTGGCAAGCGCGCCCCGAACCCGGCTTCCATGACATCTTTGGACTGGTGAAGATCGGTCGCGGTCGGGTCGATGGCGACATTCTGAACCTCGTCAAAAACCTGCGCTTCTTCAAGGAAGTGCTGACTCTCGCCCGTGCAAAAGAGGAGTTGGTAGCATGAGCATCGAACCGATCACCGGTCGCTATGTAACTGCCACCATGAGCGGTGCCCCGCGCCGTATCTATTTCGAAGAGGCGGGGCAAGGGCGTCCGGTCATCTGCCTGCACACCGCAGGCGCCGATACCCGCCAGTGGCGTCACCTGATGAATGACGCCGAGATCACCGCATCGTACCGCCTGATCGCCTTCGACATGCCGTGGCACGGCAAATCGCTGCCGCCAGAAGGCTTCGAGACACAGGAATACCTCCTGACGACAGAAGCCTACATCGAAACCGTTCTGGCCGTCGTCGACTGTCTGGGCCTTGATCGCCCAGTCCTTGCTGGCTGCTCGATGGGCGGGCGCATTGCCCTCCAAATCGCGGCGCTTCACCCGGAAAAATTTAGCGGCTTCATTGCGATCGAAGCGTCGGATTTTCAGCCTGCCTGGTACGACATCGACTGGTTCCACAGACCCGATGCCCATGGCGGCGAGATGGGTGCTGCTCTCGTATCCGCCAACATCTCACCCTTTGCGCCCAACTCCGAACGCTGGAACACGCTTTGGATGTTCATGCAAAGCGGTCCGGGCGTTTTCCGCGGCGATCTGAGCTTTTACACCAAGGATGACAGCCTGATCCCGCGCTTGCCAACGATCGATACTGCAAAGACGCCGGTGCACATCATCGTAGGCGCCTATGATTTGACCTGCACGCCCGAGGATGCCGAGCGAACCGCCAACGCCATTCCTGGCGCCACTTTGGCCGTCATGGATGAACTGGGCCACTTTCCGATGAGCGAACACCCTGAGGGCTTCCGCCCGTTCTTCGTGGACGCACTGGAAAAGATGCCAAGCCCGGCGGCGAAAACTACCTGACCGATAACCCCTGCGCAGGAGGAGGAGTCATGTGCACGAACGCGAAAACCCCGTGTCCCGGATGCAAGAAACATGAAAAAGCCGACGCAGACTGGATGTTCTTCACCGATGACGAGCGAAAGGCCACCGAGGCATTGCGCAAGCGTCCGGCACTTTTCGACCGTTCCTTTCTGAAACCTGAACCCGCACATGCTGGCACCCGTCCGGTCGCATCCAACGGAGAAGTACACCCATGACCAATCCCTGCATTATCTGTGTGGCGATCACGGGCAGCCTGCCCACAAAAGCCAACAATCCGGCTGTCCCGATCAGTGTGTCGGAACAAGTAGATTCCACACACGAGGCTTTTGAGGCCGGGGCCACCATCGTGCACGCCCATGTGCGCAACGATGATGAATCTCCGTCTTCAGACCCTGAGAAGTTCGCCGCGCTGAAAGAAGGGATCGAGAAACACTGCCCCGGCATGATCATCCAGTTCTCGACCGGAGGGCGATCAGGCGCGGGTCAGACGCGTGGCGGGATGTTGCCGCTTTCGCCCGACATGGCCTCGCTGTCCGTCGGATCGAACAATTTCCCGACACGTGTTTACGAAAACCCGCCTGATCTGGTGGACTGGCTGGCCAGCGAAATGCTGACCTACAGCGTCAAACCGGAGATCGAAGCCTTCGACCTGAGCCATATCCTGAAAGCCAAGGACATGGCTGACAAAGGTCAGCTTGTGGGCACGCCTTACATCCAGTTCGTGATGGGCGTGAAAAACGCGATGCCGGTCGATCGTGATGTGTTCGACTACTACATCCACACCGTGCGCCGCCTCTTCGGTGAAGACGCTCCATGGTGCGCCGCGGGCATTGGTGCCAACCAGCTCAAACTGAACGAATGGGCTATCGCTGCGGGGGGTCATGCCCGCACCGGTCTGGAAGACAACGTTCGACTTGATCGCGACACGCTCGCTCCCAGCAACGCAGCCTTGGTGCGCCGGGCTGTTGAGATTTGTGAAAGAAACGATCGCTCGGTGGCAACGTGGCAAGAGGCGCGCCGCATTCTTGGACTGCGCTTGTCTGCGAATGCCTCAAAAGGACGCGCATCATGAACAAGGTATACAAAACAGCCGCCGAGGCTCTGGATGGCCTCCTGCATGACGGGATGTTGGTCGCGGCCGGAGGCTTTGGCCTCTGTGGCATTCCGGAACTTTTGATCGACGCCATTATGGCAAGCGGCGTGAAGGACCTGACCGTCGCTTCGAACAATGCGGGCGTCGATGACTTCGGCCTCGGCAAGCTCTTGGCCACCCGCCAGATCAAGAAGATGATGTCGTCCTACGTCGGCGAGAATGCCGAGTTCATGCGCCAGTATCTGAGCGGAGAACTGGAGCTGGAATTTAACCCGCAAGGCACGTTGGCCGAGCGCATGCGCGCTGGCGGGGCAGGCATCCCCGGATTCTACACCCAGACAGGTGTTGGCACCCAGATCGCCGAAGGCAAGGAAGTCAAAGAGTTCAACGGCAAAGAGTACATCCTCGAAGAGGGCATTTTTGCCGACCTGTCGATCGTCAAGGCGTGGAAAGCCGATGACACAGGCAACCTGATTTTCCGGAAGACCGCGCGCAACTTCAATCCGCCCGCCGCCATGTGCGGCAAGGTCTGCGTAGCCGAGGTCGAGGAAATCGTGCCGCGCGGTTCGATCAACCCCGACCATATCCATCTGCCGGGGATCTACGTGCACCGCCTGATACAGGGCGAACACGAAAAGCGGATTGAACAGCGCACAACGCGAGCGCGGTCCGAAGGGGCAACACGCAAGCGGGAGGAAGCATAATGCCCTGGGATCGCAACCGGATGGCGGCACGTGCCGCACAGGAACTCGAAGACGGCATGTATGTGAACCTCGGGATCGGCATCCCGACGCTTGTCGCCAACTACGTCGGCGACAAGGATATCACGCTGCAGTCGGAAAACGGCATGCTCGGCATGGGTCCGTTCCCGTTCGAGGGCGAAGAGGACCCGGACCTGATCAATGCCGGCAAGCAGACGATCACCGAGCTGAACCGAACCTCGTACTTCGACAGCGCCATGTCCTTCGGAATGATCCGCGGCGGCAAGATCGCCGCGGCAGTCTTGGGTGCAATGGAAGTTTCCGAGAAGGGTGACCTCGCAAACTGGATGATCCCGAGAAAGCTCGTGAAGGGTATGGGCGGTGCGATGGACCTCGTTGCCGGTGTTGGCCGTGTTGTGGTGGTGATGGATCACACCAACAAGCATGGTGACAGCAAGCTCTTGAAGGAGTGTACGTTGCCGTTGACTGGCAAAGGCGTGGTCGACAGGATCATCACCAACCTCGGTGTTCTGGACGTGACCCACAAGGGCCTGCACATCGTCGAATGCGCCGATGCTGTCTCCCGCGACGATATCATCAAGGCGACCGAGGCAACGATTGTCTGAAGCATCTAGATATCACGGGCTACGCCTGAATGACATTCCGGCTCCGCAATCGGGGCCGGTTTTCTTGCAGTCCTTGTGTCCTACGCCGGTCCGCTTCTGATCTATCTGAGCGCTGCGGAATCGGTGGGCACCTCGAAGGAGGGTTTTCGTCCTGGGTCTTCGCAATTTCCGTGGCAGCTGGGCTGTCGAGCATCGGGCTCAGCCTGTGGTTCCGTGTTCCGGTCGCGATGGCATGGTCGGCCCCTGGCACGGTCCTTCTGATTTCTCTCGGGACATCCTTGTCACCCGCCGAGATGGTCGGTGCCTATGTCGCTGTGGCAGCGATTCTGGTGCTCATCGGCTTTTCCGGCGTCTTCGAACGGCTTGTACAACTCCTCCCGCCTTCGGTGACCAATGGAATGATGGCTGGCATACTCTTCGGATTCGGCCTAAAGGCCGCCGGAGGATTGGCAACTGATCCTGCCGCAATTGCGCTGCTGATCGTCGTCTTCGCCGTCTGCGCGATGCTCTTTCCCCGTTATTCCATGCTTGTCCTGCTGGCCTCGGCACTGTTGATCAGCGCCGTCTTCTACGATGCATCGGTTGGAACCGTGGGCGTGGTTTTCGCGTCCCTCGAAGTCAGCGGACCGGTCTTTTCAATGGGGGCCATGCTGAGCCTGGCATTGCCTTTGCTCATCACAACACTGAGCGGACAATACCTTCCGGGGATGGCGATCCTAAGGGCCAATGGCTTCCGGATTTCGGCAAATCCGATCCTCATTGTTGGCGGCCTTGTCTCTGTCTTGGCCGCGCTCTTGGGCGGAATAACAACCGCTCTGGCCTCGATCACCGCAGCCTTCTGTGCGGGATCGGATAGCCATGAAGACCCCGACCGCCGTTATGTCGCCGGCATCGCCTGTGGCGTTTTCTTCTGCCTTGGCGGCGTTTTCGCCGGGACCATCGTTGAAGTACTGGTGCTTTTGCCGACGGCGCTTATTGCCCTGCTGGCTGGTCTCGCGCTCTTACAACCTATCCTGAAATTCACCGGTGCGATGCTTGCGTCTGAAGATGCTCAGGCGGGGCTGCTGACGTTCCTGTTCACGGCATCTGGTGTGACCCTGTTCGGAATCGGTTCGGCCTTCTGGGGGGTGGTTATTGGGATCGCCGTCCACTTTCTAGGCAGGTCCGCCGAGTTGTTTTCGGGCAAAACACACACCTGAGAATTTGTGTCAAACGTATAGCCTAAGTGTAAGGTCGCAAGCCTTCTTGCTGTAGGTTACAGGCTTAAGCTTACTCGCTGCGCCAAATGTGTGCAAAGTACGGCTTCAATGATGTAAGTCACCACCCCGGCAAATAGAACTCCGTA
>NZ_JSWJ01000006.1:0-26077 GCF_000826845.1 Phaeobacter sp. S60 | reverse complement strand
CCTCATAGAGGCCCACCGCCGCAAAAGGGCCGATTAACGGAAACCCGATCGCCGCCAGCACCAACCAGAAGGTGGTGCCGGTTGCCACGGTGATCCAGGCCATGCCCCATCCCGCCAGCACATAAACGCTGGCAAAAAACAGCCCGTAGCCCGGTTTGGCGCGAAAATCACCCCAGCCGTGCTGCAACGCCTGTCCCAGCGTCGACAATGTCATCGGCTGCAAATCGGGCACACCAAAGGCTTTTTCTTCCATCCCAAATCTCCTGATGCCGCTGTTCAGTGGACGGCAGTTGCCGATGGCACCTGCGGTGGGCGACGCTCGGGCCAATGGGTTGCGCAGTGATACTGCTGTCCCAACGCCAGCAAATCCCGGTCCCGCCCATGGGCTGCGAAGATCTGCAGCCCCATCGGCAGACCGGTCGGCCCGATCCCAGCAGGGGCTGCCAGACAGGGCACCCCGACAAGGCTGACCGGTGTCACCACCTCCATCCAGCGATGGTAGCTGTCCAGTGCGATCCCTCCGATCTCCTGCGGGTATTCGAGCGCAATATCGAACGGCCAGCATTGCGCAGTCGGCAGCACCAGCGCATCATACTGCGAGAACAGCTGTGCGACGACCCGCTGCCAGTCCGAACGCAGATCCGACGCTGCTTGGATCTCCTGTCCAGTCAGGGCCAGACCACGCTCAAGCTCCCATTGGGCACTGTCTTTCAGTTGCTGCATCTGCCCGGCAAAAACCCGAAGACCCGCAGCCACTGCGAATGAGCGCAGCGTGGTCCAGCTTTGCCAGATCTGTCCCGCAGCGAATGGCGGCGCCAAAGTCTCAACCTGATGACCCAGCGTACTCAGAACCTTCAGCGCCGTCTCGCAGGTCTCCAGAACGCCCGGTTCCATCGGATAGGCCCCGCCCCAATCCGCCAGCCAGCCAATCCGCATCGGCCGCACCTCTGGTAAGGGCGAGACACGGTGCCCTGCCCCGGCTGTGGCCGCGAGCGGCTGGCGCGGATCCGGCCCTGACATCACATCCAGCAGCAGCGCCAGATCCTCAGGGTTGCGCGCCATCGGACCGTTGGTCGACAGCGGATGCAGAAACAGATCGCCGCGCGGCTCCCCCGGCACCCGCCCCCAACTGGGCCGGAAGCCGTAGACATTGCACCACCCCGCCGGATTGCGCAGGGAGCCCATCATGTCGGAGCCATCGGCCAGCGCCACCATCCCGGTCGCCAGCGCCGCCGCCGCGCCACCCGATGACCCGCCGCAGCTGCGGCTACGGTCATAGGGGTTCGCCGTGGCCCCGTAGACCGGGTTGTACGTATGCGAGCCAAGACCGAATTCTGGAGTATTGGTCTTGCCGATGATCAAAGCACCTGCTGCCCGCAGCCGCGCCACCATCAGGTCATCCTGTTGCGGCACGAAATCGGCCAGCAAAGGCGAGCCTTGGGTGGAGCGCACGCCCGCGACATTGGCCAGATCCTTGATCGCCATGGGCAGCCCATGCAGCGGCCCCCGCGTCGTCGATCTGTCCGCCGCCGCAGCCTCTGCCAGCAGCTCCTCGCGGTCCCGCAGCGCGACAATGGCGTTGACGCCAGGATTTATCGCATCGATGCGTGCCAGCGTCTCCGTCATCAGCGCAACAGCGGTGCGCCGACCGGCAGAGAGGTCCTGCAGGATCTCGCGGGCGCTGGGTGTGGTCTCACTCATCGAAAGGCGCTCCTGGATGGCCGTTGGCCGCAGCCTAGCTGGGCCAAAACACAAAGAAAACCCGCTTGCCGGGGCAAACGGGTTTCTGTGAATTCAAAAGGTCAGTCTGACGCGCGCAAATCCGCGTCAGCGCGGTGATGCGATCAGTCGCCCTGGGCTTCCGAGCGGCTCTTGCCCGCCACATTCAGCGCCAGTGTGGCCGCCATGAAGCCATCGAGATCGCCATCCAGCACACCCTTGGTATCCGAGGTCTCGTGACTGGTGCGCAGGTCTTTCACCATCTGATAGGGCTGCAGCACATAAGACCGGATCTGGTTGCCCCAACCGGCATCGCCCTTTGCCTCATGGGCGGCGTTGATATCCGCGTTCCGGCGGTCCAGTTCCAGTTGATACAGTCGCGATTTCAGCGCCTTCATCGCGATGTCACGGTTCTGGTGCTGCGACTTCTCGGAAGAGGTCACCACAATTCCGGTGGGTTCATGGGTGATCCGCACGGCCGAGTCCGTGGTGTTGACGTGCTGGCCGCCCGCGCCCGACGAACGATAGGTATCGATCCGGATATCCGAGGGGTTCACCTCGATTTCGATATTGTCATCCACCACCGGGTAGACCCAGACAGAGCTGAACGAGGTATGGCGCTTCGCCGCCGAGTCATAAGGTGAAATCCGGACCAGACGATGTACACCACTTTCGGACTTCAGCCAGCCATAGGCGTTGTGGCCGGAAATTTTGTAAGCTGCGGATTTGATGCCCGCCTCTTCACCCGCGCTTTCGGACTGCAGTTCGACCTTGTAGCCTTTCTTTTCGGCCCAGCGGACATACATTCGTGCCAGCATTGAGGCCCAGTCGCAGCTCTCCGTACCGCCTGCCCCTGCGTTGATTTCCAGGAAGGTGTCGTTGCTGTCAGCCTCACCATCCAGAAGCGCTTCCAGCTCCTTCTCGGCGGCTTTTTCTTTCAGCGCTTTGAGGGCTGCCTCGGCGTCGGAAATGACCTCCGCATCCTCTTCCATCTCTCCCAGTTCGATCAGCTCCATATTGTCGCTGAGATCCTGTTTGATGGATTTATAAGTGTCGATCGCGTCCACCAGCATCTGCCGGTCGCGCATCAGGGCCTGCGCCGCGTCGGCGTCATCCCACAGGTTGGGATCCTCAACGCGGGCGTTGAACTCTTCCAGGCGGAACTCGGCGGTTTCCCAATCCAGACGCTGCGCCAAAAGCTCCAGCGACTTTTCGATATCGGCCACGATGTTCTGAGTTTCGGCGCGCATGGCAATCCCTTGAAATCACGTATCAGGCCTGCGTGATAAACCACCCGCGCCCTGCGGGCAAGCCGGGGCAGCAGGCAGCGGCGCGATTGGCGCAGCCCGTCACCGCACAGCACAAAACGGGCGGGGTCATGATATCCACGCCCCGCCCCTCAGATAGGATCGCCCAACTCTGGCAGCGTCAGTAAAGCCCGCCGGAACTGATGGTGCCAAAGGTGGCCTTTGGTCCCAGAACAGCGGTGCCGCCATCCGACGTTGTCACGCGACGCGCCGACTGCGCGGCTTCCTCAAACAGTGGCAGGTTTGATCCCATCGCAAAGCCACCATCAAACGCCAGACCAAAGATCGGCTCGGCGCCATCGCGGAAATACTCTGCCACCACATTGCCACCCGAGGCCGCATCGGCAAGGCGCGCGCCGGTATAGCGGTCGATCTTGATGAAATGACCGCCCTCGGGAACGGCGAATTTACCACCACCATATTTGGCAGTCGCCTTCTGCATGAACTGCTGGAACACCGGGCCACACATGGTGCCGCCATAGGCGCCGCGTCCCATCGGGCGCGGCTGGTCAAAGCCCATGTAGCAACCGGCCACGATGTTGGAGGTAAAGCCCACAAACCACACATCGCGCGAGTCGTTGGTGGTCCCGGTTTTGCCTGCAGTGGGCACTGGCAGATTGATCACGCTGGAGGCGGTGCCGCGATCCACCACGCCACGCATCATCGACGTGAGCTGATACGCCGTGATCGGATCCATGACCTGTTCGCGGTTGTCCACGATCCGGGGTGCCTGTCCCGCCGCCAGCGCAGGCGAGGCACAATCAACGCAGTCGCGGTCATCATGGCGATAGATGGTTTCCCCCCGGCGGTCCTGAATCCGGTCCACCAGCGTCGGCTGCACCCGTTCACCGCCATTGGCAAACATCGCATAGGCCGCCACCATCTTATAAAGCGTGGTTTCCTCCGCCCCGAGTGAGTTGGCCAGGAAGGCCCCCATGTTGTCATAGACACCAAAGCGTTCGGCATAGCCCGCAACCACTTCCATGCCGACTTCCTGCGCCAGACGAATGGTCATCAGGTTTCGGCTCATCTCGATCCCGGTGCGCAGCGGCGTCGGGCCATAGAATTTATTGGTGGAGTTCTTCGGACGCCACAGCCCCTGCGGGGTGTTGATCTCAATCGGTGCGTCCACAACGATGGTTGCCGGGCTATAGCCGCTGTCCAGCGCTGCCGCATAGACAAAGGGTTTGAAGCTGGAGCCGGGCTGACGCTGCGCCTGTGTGGCGCGGTTGAACACCGAATGCTGATAGGAGAAGCCACCCTGCATGGCCAGAACCCGGCCGGTGTTCACATCCATCGCTACAAAGCCGCCCTGAACCTCAGGCACCTGACGCAGGGACCAGTGTTGCAGCGCGCCGTCTGTCTCCACCGCGCGGACCAGCACCACGTCACCAACGGAGATGTTGTCCTTGAAACTGCCCTTCATCCATTTGATGTCCGAGCGCGGGACCGATCCGATCTCGGCCACATCTTCAATCCCCACGCGCAGGCTCTGGTCGCCGACCTCCAGCGCCACTGCGGGGCGCCATTTGCCCCCCAGATCAATGTCACGCGGCACAGAGGCGTCGCGCAACGCCGCACGCCAGCTCTCCTCCGAGGCCAGCGCCTCTGCATCAAGGGTCACGCCGGTGCCGCGCCAGTTCCCGCGCGACCGGTCGTATTTCTGAAGACCGGCACGCAGCGCTGCGGCGGCTTCTGTCTGCATTTCCTCGTCGATGGTGGCGCGCACGGTAAATCCGCCGGTGAAGAATTCACCTTCGCCAAAATCCTCGGACAGCTGGCGACGAATCTCATCAGTGAAATAGTCCCGCGGCGGCAGAGCGGTGCGGAAACTGTCAAAATCGCCATTCTGGACCGAGCGCAGCGGCTGATCGACCTCAACCTTGTAAACCGCATCGGAGATATAGCCGTTTTCGCGCATCTCCCGCAGCACGTAGTTGCGCCGCGCCAGCAGGCGCTCGCGTTGCGACACCGGGTGATATTTCGACGGCGCCTTCGGCATGGAGGCCAGCGTCGCAGCCTCATGCGGGGCCAATTCGCTCAGTGTTTTGTTGAAATAAGTCTGCGCCGCCGCAGTCACACCATAGGAATTCTGGCCCAGGAAAATCTCATTGAGGTACAGCTCCAGAATATCTTCCTTGCTCAGCGTATCCTCAAGGCGCGAGGCCAGAATCAATTCCTTGACCTTACGCTCTGCCTTGCGGTCGCCGGAGAGAAGGAAGTTCTTCATCACCTGCTGGGTGATGGTGGAGGCGCCGCGCACATTTTCACCGCGCGACCGCACCGCCTCAACCGCCGCGGCGGCGATGCCGCGCATGTCATAGCCCTTGTGGCTGTAGAAGTTCTTGTCCTCAGCCGAAATGAAGGCCTGCTTCACCAGATCGGGAATTTCTTCCGACGGGGTGAACAGGCGGCGCTCCTGGGCAAATTCGTCGATCAGTTGCCCCTCACCGGAGTAGATCCGGCTGATGGTAGGCGGCTGATACTGCGCCAGGGATTCGTGGCTGGGCAGATCCCGGCCGTAGATCCAGAACACCGCACCAATGGTCAGGGCAATCATTGCGATGCCCAGCGTGATGGTGCTGAAGATGGAACCGAAGAACGATAGAATAAATCTGACCACTGTAGAGCCTTTCTCGCGCAGTGCCGCCTATATAGGTGCAGCGGCGCGTGGGGTCAAAACGGGAAACGGCATATTGATGCCGCCGACCCGGAGAAAACAGGGGGAAAGCGCGACAGGCTGTCCCCGGATACCAAACCTCACATCCGCCTCATTGGTTCCGCTCTCACGCAACCGACCGATATCAACAGACGGTGTAACCAGTGAAAATGACCAACCAGTGGAGGTTATTGACGCACCAGCGGTCGGATCTCCTCATCCGCAATACGCCAAGACAACAGCCCGTTCAGAATGCCCCGCGCTGTGCGCTCGCGCCAGTCCGGGTCCATCAGATTGGCAAGATCACGGGGGCTGGACAGAAAACCAACTTCAACCAGAGCCGATGGGATATCGGCTGATTTTAGCACAGAAAACCCCGCTTCGCGCAGCGGTCGGCGATTCATTGCCCCGCCTTGGCTCTTCAGCCCCGTCACCAACGCCCGCGCCAGCGCCTGACTGCGGGGATGGGTCTCTACCCGTGCCAGATCCAGCAGCACATCAGTCACCCGATCATCAGCCTTGCTCAGATCGGTGCCCGCCAGCAGATCGCCCCGTTCCTGCCGCTCGACCAGCGTCGCCGAGGCCGCATCGGAGGCATCGTCAGAAAGCGTATAAACCGTGGTGCCGTGGGCGCGCCCCTCTGACAGGCTGTCAGCATGCAGGGACAGAAACAGATCCGCCTTGGCCTGATGTGCCAGCGCAATCCGCCGCTCAAGCGAGACAAAATAGTCATCATCCCGCGTCAGCTGGACATTGAACTGCCCTGAGCGGACCAGCATCTCCCCCAGCTCAATGGCGAATTGCAGCATCAGATCCTTTTCTTGCACCAGCCCCCCCTGAAGGAAGGCCTCCGCCCCCGGATCAATACCGCCATGCCCCGGATCGATCACGATCAACAGGGGGGCCAGCGAATCCTTGGCTTCGCGCGCGATCATCGGGGTGGGCGCAGGCAGATCCCAACGGGCATCGTGCGGCGCGCCGGTCGTGGCGGCAAATTCCTCGGCCGTGGTCTCGCGCAAGGCCACCGACAGTTGGGCCGCCGCCGTCACCGGATCAATATCCATCGCCGCGGTCTCAATCTGCATCGGCCGCGCCAGTGCCAGCACCAGCCGCGACCACCCCGGCACATAGGTTCCGAATTGCGCCGCTGTGATGCCATCTTCGGTGACGAGTGCCTGCTCGCCCAGACCGCTCCAGTCGACCTCCTGAAAATCCAGCACCACACGCGGCGGCGCATCCAGCGTGAACAACCGATACGGCACGCCCTGGCTAAGCCCCAGGGTAATATCCGTCCCGGAGCGGCGGTCCTCCGCCCGGGTCTCCTGCGGCTCAATCCGCGCAAGGCCGCTGAACCCCTGTGCCGCCGGTGAGATCACCTCTGGCGCCAATGTAGTGGTCGCCCCAGACGTCTCCTGCGCCGCCAGCGGTGCCAGCGGTGCCGCTATGAAGAGCGACAGCAGCGCTGCGAGGGCCATTGTTTTTCTGCTCATGGCTATTGTTCTGCCCATTATGCTGTTCTGCCCGGATCCTGTTCTGCACGCCCCCCCTTACGCCCGGTCCTGAGCATGGGAAGAGGATGCGCCGCCTAGGCTGCGCAGATATTTTGCCCGCAGACTAGGCCATTGCGGGACCGAATGGCCAGCCTCATCCTGTCGCCCCGCCTGCCAGATGTTCGGTGTCGGAGGGTCAGCCCCGACGTGCCGCCATATAGGCGGTGAGCCGCGCCAGCCCTTCCTCGATATCGGCGGTGGAGCGCGCATAGGAGAACCGCAATGTGGTCGCGCCGCGCTTGGGATCAAAATCCAGCCCCGGTGTCACCGCCACCCCTGCCTCATCCAGAATTTCCCTGGCAAAGGCGCGGCTATCCTGAGTCAAGTCAGAGACATCCGCATAGACATAAAACGCGCCATCCGGCGGCGCGATACGACTGAATCCGGCCTTGGGAAGACCTTCCAGCATCAGCGCACGATTGCGGGTATAGACCGCCAGATTGCTCTCCAGTTCCTCGCCGCAGTCCATCGCCGCCAGGGCCGCCACCTGACTGGCATGCGGTGCGCAGATGAACATGTTCTGGGCGATGCGTTCCACCACCCGCACATGATCCTCCGGCACCACCATCCAGCCCACGCGCCATCCGGTCATGGAGAAATACTTGGAAAACGAATTGATCACATAACAATCATCCGTCACCTCAAGTGCGGTGACTGCCTTCGCCTCATATTCGATGCCATGGTAGATCTCATCCGAGATGAAGGCCGCGCCCTGCCCCTTTGCCGCCTCAACCAAAGCCGCCATTGCAGGTTTGTCCAGCATGGTACCGGTGGGATTGGCCGGTGAGGCCACCATCAACCCGGCCAGATCCAGGCCGGTCAAATCCTGCGGCACCGGTTGCAGGCGGTGATCCAACGAGGTCTCAATATCCACCGGCGTCAGCCCCAACGCATGCAGGATCTGCCGGTAGGACGGATAGCCCGGCGCGCCGATACCCACCCTGTCACCACTGTCAAACAGCGCCGTAAAGCTGAGCAGGAACGCCCCGGAGGAACCGGGGGTAATCACCACCCGCTCCGGGTTCAGATCAACATTATACCACTCGCCATACAACTGCGCGATCCGCTTGCGCAGCGCGGGAAGTCCCAGTGCCACAGTATAGCCCAGGCTGTCGTGATCCAGGGCCTTGGCCAGCGCATCACGCGCGGCGACAGGCGCACCCGTGGAGGGCTGGCCCACCTCCATATGGATGATATGGCGACCTGCCTCTTCGGCGCGGCGGGCGGCCTCCATCACATCCATCACAATGAAAGGATCGACGTTGGACCGGCTTGAGTTTCGCATGTTGATCTCCCATGGTGCGGCCATGACCTTTGACCGCTTCTCCCGCCTCGCGTCAATCCCGGCTCTGGCTCTTGCCATGCTCTGTGTTGTTGCGAGCGCGTTGGCGTCTTCGGCGCAGGCCGCCTCAATCTCGCTGCTGCGGGATCCCGATATCGAGCGTGGCCTGAATGAGCTGGCCGCCCCGGTGCTGCGCGCCGCAGGTCTGAATGCCAAACGGGTGCGGGTGCTGGTGGTCAACGATGGATCCTTCAACGCCTTCGTCATCGATTCCCAAACGATTTTCATACATTACGGGCTGATCCTAAAGGTAGATCGCCCCGAAATGCTACAGGCCGTGATCGCCCATGAGGCCGCCCATATCACCAATGGCCACCTGTCACGGCGGATGCAGAACATGCGCTCTGCCCGCTCTGCCGCAGGCCTTGGCGCCGCCCTTGCCGTGCTTGCGGCCGCCGCGGGCGCCGGTGAGGCCGCTGCCGGTATTGCGCTTGGCACGCAGTCCTCCGCCCTGCGCGGGTTTCTCGCCCATACCCGCGCGGAGGAAGCCTCCGCCGACCGCACTGCTGCCGGTATTCTGCAACGAGCCGGGGTCAGCCCGCGCGGGCTGGTTGATGTGCATAAGATCTTTGCCGGGCAAGAGCTGCTGAGCCCGGTCAATCAGGATCCTTACATGCGCTCGCATCCGCTGAGCCGAGACCGGATCCGCGCTGCCGAAGCTTATCTTGCCAGCCACGGCGACAGCGCCAAACCCGATGCCAATGCAATCTATTGGTTTGCCCGGGTGCGCGGCAAGCTGTCGGCCTTTACCCGCTCCCCCAAATGGACCCTGCGCAGGATCGCGGATGAGCCTTACAAAGACGTCCGCCTGATGCGGGAAGCCGTCGCCCAGCATCGGCGCAACAACCTACAAAAGGCGCTGCGCGCCATCGACGGTGCCCTCGCCCTGCGCCCTACCGATCCTTACTACCAGGAACTTAAGGGCCAGATCCTGATGGAAAACCGCCGCTGGCAACCGGCCCTCGCCGCCTATGGCCGGGCCGTCCAGCAGGCCGGGCGTGACCCGCTGATCCTCGCCAGCCTTGGGCGGGCGCAATTGGCTGCTGGCCAGCCAAAGGCGGCCATCAAATCACTGGAAGCTGCTCGCGCGCGGGATTTCCGCAATGCCGCCATGCTGCGTGATATGGCGCAGGGCTACGCGAAACTTGGCCAGTCCGGTATGGCCGCACTGGCCACCGCCGAACGCTATGCGCTACAGGGACGGCTGAAGGACGCCGGGCTGCACGCCAAACGCGCCACTGCCCAACTGCCCACCGGATCCACTGCCTGGCGACGCGCCCAAGACGTGCTGATCGCCGCTGAACAAAACGAAAAAAGGAAATCGAGATGACCCGTTTGACCCGCCTCCCCGCCGTTTCTGCCGCAGCACTGGCCCTTGGGCTGATCGCCGCCCCGGCTGTTCAGGCGCTCGATCTGAGCAGCATGAGCCCTGATGAACGCGCCGCATTTGGCGAAGAGGTCCGTGCATATCTGCTGGAAAACCCGGAGGTGATCCTGGAGGCCGTCAACAAGCTGGAGCAACAGCAGGCCGCTAATGAGGCCGCCCGCGATGATGCGCTGGTCGCCGAACATCTGACGGCCCTGCATGACGACGGCTATTCCTGGGTCGGTGGCAATCCCGATGGCGATATCACCTTGGTGGAATTCATGGACTACCGCTGTGGCTACTGCCGACGCGCCGCCCCCGAAGTTGAACAACTGGTGTCGGGCGACGGCAATATCCGCTTGATCATCAAGGAATTTCCGATCCTGGGCGAAGCCTCTGTGCTGACCTCCCGCTTTGCCATCGCTACGCGGCTGGTTGCCGGGGATGACGCCTATAAGGAGGTCCATGACGCGCTGATCACCCTCAGCGGCGAACCAAATGAGGGCACCCTGCGCCGTCTGGCCGAAGGTCTGGATCTGGACGCGGATGCGATCCTCGCGCGGATGTCAGATCCCGAGATCGCGCGCCAGCTGCAAGACACCCGCGCGCTGGCGCAGCAACTGGCAATTTCCGGCACGCCAACCTTTGTGCTGGGGGAGGAGCTGCTGCGCGGCTATCTGCCTGCCGACCAGATGGAGATTATGGTCGCCGATATTCGCGACAAGCGCAGCTAACCAAAGGCAGGCTGAAGGTCAGCCCCAGACACATATACAGACACAGACCCAACTGGGGGCCAGCCCCCAGACACAGGACAAACTGGGGGCCAGCCCCCAGACCCCCGGAGTATTTCGGGAAAGATGACAGGCGAAACAGACAACAGAAAAAGGGCGCTGATCTTACCTCAGCGCCCTTTATTGGTTGGAAATGGGTTCAGCCGGATCTATTCCGCAGCGGCGGCCTCGTCATCAAGCTGAGCGGCCTTTTTCTCCACCTCTTCCACGATGTGATCCACCATCTGGTCATTGGACATCTTATGGCTGGCCTTGCCCGCCAGATAGACCATGCCGGAACCCGCGCCGCCGCCGGTAAAGCCGACATCGGTCATCAGTGCCTCCCCCGGGCCATTGACCACGCAGCCGATGATTGAGAGGCTCATCGGGGTTTTCACATGCTCCAGACGTTTTTCAAGCCTTTCAACCGTCTTGATCACATCAAATCCCTGCCGTGCACAAGACGGGCAGGAGATGATATTGACGCCGCGGTGACGCAGGCCGAGGGATTTCAGGATCTCAAACCCCACCTTCACCTCCTCCACCGGATCCGCAGAGAGGCTCACCCGCAGGGTGTCGCCAATGCCCATCCACAGGAGTTGCCCGAGACCAATCGCCGATTTGATGGTGCCAGAGACAAAGCCGCCCGCCTCTGTGATGCCAAGGTGGATCGGCGCATCGGTGGCCTCAGCCAGCTGTTGATAGGCTGCCGCCGACATGAAGACGTCAGAGGCCTTCACCGAGATTTTGAATTCGTGGAAATCATGGTCCTGCAGGATGCGGATATGATCGAGGCCCGATTCCACCATCGCCTCCGGGCAGGGCTCGCCGTATTTGTCCAGAAGGTGCTTTTCCAGCGACCCCGCATTCACACCGATGCGAATGGAGCAATTGTGGTCCTTGGCGGCGCGGATGACCTCGGCCACGCGTTTCTCATCACCGATATTGCCGGGGTTGATGCGCAGGCAGGCCGCGCCCGCCTCCGCCGCCTCAATCCCGCGCCTGTAGTGGAAATGAATATCTGCGACGATGGGCACCGGGCTTTCGCGGACGATTTCCTTCAGCGCCTTGGAAGAGGCCTCATCCGGGACCGACACCCGGACGATATCGGCGCCGGCCTCGGCTGCGGCCTGAACCTGCGCCACCGTTGCCGCAACATCGGTGGTCGGTGTGTTGGTCATGGTCTGGACCGCAATCGGGGCATCGCCGCCAACAGGCACATTGCCCACATGGATCTGGCGGCTTTTGCGGCGTTCGATATGGCGCCAGGGGCGAATATGGTTGATCGACATGAGGTCCGGTCCGCGCTGTTCAGGGTTCCGGGCATAGATACGCGCAGTCTGGCGCAGCTTCAATGGTGGCTGGGCATTCCTGCAAGGATCGGGCCAGATGTCGCAAGCAGGCGGGCACTCCGAACGACACCGCAGCTGACATGGCCTGAACGCATCATCGCCGAGTGACACCCAGGCGGGTTACTCGCTGATGGCCTCGACCGGGTCGACGGGCAGGCTGCTGGCCTGCAACTCCGCCACCAGCGTGGCCAGCGCGCTGTTGCGATCTTCGCTGAGATCGGCGAGCGCGAAACGCTCGGTGAGCGCATCTGAGGAGAGCACCACATTCTTGGTCACCTGCCCACGATCGCCGACCGGTCCGTAATGGGCGCCGTTCACGGCAAAATAGATCGCGCCACTTTCGCCTGTGCGCAGCAGCGGGGCCTCTTCGGTGGCGGGGATTTCAAAATGCTGGCCCGGCTCCATGATGGTTTCGAAAATCACACTGCCATCCACGGCGGTGACCTGAACCCAGGAGGGGCGCACAGCAACCATCTGTAGGGCCGGCGCTGTTTCTTCAACAACCTGCGGCATCGCGGGCATAGGTGCCTCGGTGCTGAGGTTGGCATCCGCCAGCACAACCGATGGCAGCTCCGGCATGGCAAAGTTACCAAAGCCGCGCGGATCAAGGGTGGCAATCGGACCATCACGAGGCACCAGAACCGGCACATCCAGCGCCTGCGGACGATAGAGCCGGTCCAGCGCTTCCAAGGCGGGATCCTCGTTCGAGACCTCAGCGTCGCGGGCGGCCCCCGCAAGCGGATCCAGATCAGCCAGCACAATGGGGGTTTGCTCAACCGGTGCCATCTGCACCTGCTGCACCTCCTTCAGGACGGCCCAGCCGCCATAGCCAATGCCCCCAATCAGTGCGACCAGCACCGCAAGGGAGCCGACCGCGCGCAGCTCAATCTGGCTGAAAACACTGCTGGCCGTTGGCACAAACGGGGTATTGGGCGAGGTGAACGCGTCACTGCGCAGCCCCCCCATGCCGGTCGCAATCGGAGCACCGGCGGATTTGCGCACCGAGGCCTCCGCCGACATGCCATGCGCGACCTGAAACCCACTTTCCTGACAGAAGCTGTCGAATGTGGTGTCGGGATCCATATTGAGGTAGCGCGCATAGGACCGCACATAGCCCGCAATAAAACCCGGCGTGTCAAAGACAGTCGGATCGGAATTCTCAATTGCGGCGATGTAGGAGGCTTTGATCCGCAGCTCACGTTGGACATCCAGCAGCGACTTGCCCATTGTGGCCCGCTCACCGCGCATAATGTCACCCAATCGAAGCTCATAATCGTCAAAGCTACGCGGCCCTGTCGATTCGTCGTGCGTCTTCGATTTGCGCTGAGTAAGGCGCCCGATCATGCCTGCTGTCCCATTTTAGCCTGCCGTATTCGACATTCAGGACGTCACGGACCCGCCTTATGCGATTCGCCTGCGCCCTTTGATTATGATCATACTACCATAATCTTACCAATTTGACACAGAGCTATGAATCAGCCCGCCATTTCGGCACGATTCAGCGCACAATGAGACCAGAGCGCGTCCATCGCCTTGACCAGCGCGTCGATCTCTTTCGGGCCATGCACTGGCGACGGGGTAAAGCGCAGCCGTTCGGTACCCCGCGGCACCGTCGGGAAGTTGATCGGCTGGACGTAAATTCCGTGATCCGACAACAGCATATCGCTCAGTTTCTGGGTATGAACCGGATTGCCAACGATCACCGGCACAATATGGCTGCCATGGTCGATGATTGGCAGGCCGAGCCCCTTCAGCCGCATTTTCAGGATACGGGCCTGCAGCTGGTGCTGTTCGCGCAATTCGGGCGCGGTCTTGAGATAGGCAACCGAGGCTGCCGCCCCCGCTGCAACCGCCGGCGCCAGCGAGGTGGTGAAGATGAAACCGGGCGCGTAAGAGCGGATGGCATCACACATTTTTGCCGATGCGGCGATATAGCCGCCCATCACACCATAGGCCTTGGCCAGGGTGCCGTTCACAATGTCAATGCGGTCAATCAGACCGTCCCGCTCCGTGACACCGCCGCCGCGCGCGCCATACATGCCAACCGCATGGACCTCATCGATATAGGTGAGCGCGCCGAATTCCTCCGCCAGATCACAGATCTCAGCGATCGGACCAAAATCCCCATCCATGGAGTAGACCGATTCAAAGGCGATCAGTTTGGGCGCCGCAGGGTCCGCCGCTGCCAGCAACTCCCGCAGATGCGCCACATCATTGTGACGGAAAATACGCTTGGCGCCACCGTTGCGCCGCACCCCCTCAATCATGGAGGCGTGGTTCAGCGCGTCGGAGAAGATGATGAGGCCGGGAAACAGTTTCGGCAGCGTGCTGAGCGTCGCGTCATTCGCGATATAGGCAGAGGTGAACAGCAGCGCCGCTTCTTTCTGGTGCAGATCGGCCAGCTCGGCCTCCAGCTGTTTGTGATAGATCGTGGTGCCGGAGATATTCCGTGTCCCGCCGGATCCCGCGCCAGTGGCATCAATCGCGCCATGCATGGCCTCCAGCACAACCGGATGCTGCCCCATCCCCAGATAGTCATTGCCACACCACACGGTGATGTCCTGCGCGCTGCCATCCGGGCGGGTCCAGACGGCATGGGGGAACTGCCCGTTCTGCCGTTCAATGTCGATGAATGTCCGGTAGCGACCTTCCGTGTGGAGCTGATCAATCGCTTGGTCGAGTTTCGCGGTATAGTCCACCGGCATCTCCATGGCATAGTTGGCACCAACGGATCTGGTGCAAGCTGTGGTCAGGCTGATATATTCACGTTACCGAATAAATAACCCGAACCCTCCGTTTGATCAATCAAATACGCCGAAGAGGCCGAACCAGCCTTGATGCAGGTCAAATAGACCTTTGCGCCCCGGGCAGCAAGAATTGTAACGCCTGTTTGACGCTACAATCCGACGCATCCCCGCCCGCCCGGACCATTTTGCGCTGCTCTGGCCCCTGCCGACAGGCGCTGTTAGGGTTCGGCAAACAGCAATCAATAACAGCAGGAGCCTCCTGAATATGTCACTGAACGACGTCCTGGACCGCATTGACACCGATCTTGATGCCGCCACCCAACGGTTGATGGACTTGCTGCGCATCCAATCGATTTCGACCGATCCCGCTTACAAGGAAGACTGCGACAAAGCTGCCGACTGGCTGGTGACGGACCTGCGCTCAATTGGGATCGACGCGGAAAAGCGCGTCACCCCCGGTCATCCGATGGTGGTTGGTCACGTCGGGCCGCAGGACGACTCGCTGCCGCATGTGCTATTTTATGGCCACTACGACGTGCAGCCGGTGGATCCGCTGGACCTGTGGAACACCCCGCCGTTTGAGCCGCAGCTGGAAGAGACCGCGCGCGGCACCGTCATCCGCGGTCGTGGCGCGTCCGATGACAAGGGCCAGCTGATGACCTTTGTCGAGGCCTGCCGCGCCTGGCAGGCGGTGAACGGCTCCCTGCCCTGCCGCATCACCTTCTTCTTTGAAGGCGAGGAAGAAAGCGGCTCTCCCTCGCTTGTGCCCTTCATGGAACAGCACGCCGCAGAGCTGAAGGCGGATCTGGCGCTGATCTGCGACACCTCCATGGTGTCACGTGGCGTGCCCTCAATCTCCTCGCAGCTGCGCGGCATGCTGAAGGATGAATTCACCCTGATCGGCCCCCGGATCGATCTGCACTCCGGCCATTACGGTGGCCCCGGCCTCAACCCCTTGCGCGAACTCAGCCGCATTGTGGCATCCTTCTATGACGAAGACACCGGCAAGGTCGCGGTCGACGGCTTCTATGAAGGCGTACATGAGGTGCCAGAGGAGCAACTGCGCCAGTGGGAAGGCTGCGGGTTTGAAGAGCGGGATTATCTCTCGAATGCAGGCTACACACAGGCCCACGGTGAGAAAGACCGCACGGTTCTGGAACAACAATGGGCCCGTCCAACGCTGGAGGTGAACGGCCTCTGGGGCGGCTACAATGGTGCGGGCTCCAAGACCGTGATCCCGTCCGAGGCGCATTGCAAGATCACCTGCCGTCTGGTCGGGGACATGGACCCGGATGCGCTGCGCCTGAAAATCCGTAAACATGTCGAGGACCGACTGAAGCCTGACACTCAGGTCAAATGGGACAATGATCTGGAAGGCTCCCGCGCCTCGGTGATGAACATCTCCCGCCCCGAGTTCGAGGCGGCCCGGGGCGCGCTGTCGGATGAATGGAACCGGGAGGCCGTCTTCTGCGGCATGGGTGGATCGATCCCCATTGCTGGCTTCTTCAAATCCATTCTGGGCATGGACGCGATGTTGATCGGCTTTGCCAATGAAGACGACGCCATCCACTCCCCCAATGAGAAATACGATCTGGAGAGCTTCCACAAAGGCATCCGCTCTTGGGCTCGCGTACTGGATGCTCTGACCAAGAAATAACAAACCCAGTGGTGTGCGCCCCGGCGCGCACCACGCCCCGCCCGGCAGGCATCTGCTACCGCCAAGTACACAGCCACAAACGCAAAAACCCTTCCGAAGAAGGGTGCGTTCATCCAAAATTCTGGAAGAAAGTGGCGCGGTTGACGGGGCTCGAACCCGCGACCCCCGGCGTGACAGGCCGGTACTCTAACCAACTGAGCTACAACCGCGCATGGGCCTTTCGGCAGATCAGACGCAGGCGCCTGACATATGTTCCCCTCCGGGGCGGACCCTGATCGTCAGGGCAACGTATGAAAGTGGCGCGGTTGACGGGGCTCGAACCCGCGACCCCCGGCGTGACAGGCCGGTACTCTAACCAACTGAGCTACAACCGCGCATTTACTTTCATCTGGACCCTTTAACCCGGATCCGGGGCGGACAGCAGTGGCGCGGTTGACGGGGCTCGAACCCGCGACCCCCGGCGTGACAGGCCGGTACTCTAACCAACTGAGCTACAACCGCTTGCTGTTCCATCCAACGTCGCCGCTGAATGTTGGGCTGTAATATTCGCAGCACCGAGGGATCGTCAAGCGGTGTTTTGGCATTTTCTCGGGTTTCCGTGAAAAAAAACACCTGCCCCTCCACTTTATCGCTTAAGGTATTGTTTTTTAGACATTCCCCTATGAAAATCTCGCCGATGCCTCCAACACGGCACAGGCAACGCGCGTTCTATGAGATCACATCAATACAGGCGCCACTGCCGCGCGCCACGGGCGTAGTCGACCCGCCCGTGGCGATCTTTGTGCGGATCAGTTGGAAATCACCATCACACCAGCCGTGCCCTTGCCCTGCTCCCGGATAAACTGCAGCTGGTTTCCCGAGATCCCGATTTTCTGACAATCGGTCCCCCGCTCCGGCTGCTTGCCAATTCGCACATTGCGGCACCACAAGCTGCCATTCCATTGCCAGGCGCCGACCAACTTACCTTGCTTGGTCTTTCCCTTGATCTTCCCATTGGGCAGAATCTGCATACTCCCCCAATCGGCGCTCAGCGTCTTACCACTGACCAGAGCGAGGAAATCCGCCTCGGTCTTCACATGCTTGAAGGACCCCGCCTCCCCCGCGACCGGCATGGCCAGCAGGACAGACACCACAAATGAAAGGATTGCCTTATACGTCATCACAGAAACTCCAAATCTTAAAATTGCTACAAATTCTCCCTACATAGCTGATAAAAACATCAAGGGAGCACCAGCAGCCTAGCGCGAGATCGCTTGACCGGCAAATCCAGCCGCCATGCGATGATCAATGGTCAAAAATATGATAGCTTACGGAAGTCAGCGATTGACCTCAGGCCACGCCCAGAACGCAGATAGTCAGGCGATGACAGAGCAATGTACGAGCATTTTCAAGGGGATAATGGTGGGTCGTGAGAGGCTCGAACTCCCGACATCTTCGGTGTAAACGAAGCGATATGCAGCCAAGCTACTGATATTTGGTCAAAGGCGCTGTTTTTAAACGGTGCCTTATCCCCGTTTTCGCAAGCTTTGCCGGTTCAGGCCAGTTCACGGAACCAAGGAGCGCTTCGTAGGAGTGAGGCGATTCGAACGCTCCTATTCGGAATCACTGTCGACCACGCGAAGGCGTGGGGGCTGGCGGTCGTCCATGTGCCATTGCCCTTTTGCAAGAGGGCGAACCCGAAATTCCGCCACGACCTCGCCAGTCGGGCCACCGGGCATAATCTTCGACCAGCCCATCTGCGGTTCAATCTCGCGCTCCATGATGCCGCGCGTCACCTCATATTCCAATTCACGCAAGAGGCGCTCAATGCGCTCGCGTCGAATGTTCGCCCCATCAGACATGCCTTGCTCCTTTCTTGGATTCCCTGTCAATCAAGCCAATGGCCGAAGAGGCGCCAAACCAGCAGGCCCAACCCGTAACCCGCAATGCCACCCAGGCCGCCGAAAAAAATAGCAAAATCAGCATCAGGGAAAAGCCAGCCGCCCAGCACAAGACCGAGAATTCCACCCCAAAGCCAAGCCAAAGAGGCGGCGAAAAAGAACGCTCTCAAGACAATCACAACCACCTTCTCCTTACTTGAATTCCTCACCGTCATCGACGGTTTCTATCTCGCCATCATCCCAACGCTTCTGGAAAGCGTAATAGGCTGCACGGCTCAGCTTGATTTCTGACAGCGGCTTGACCGCATCAAACACTTCCTGACCGCGCTTGCCGCTGCGCAGCATCATGTCTGCGACTTCAACCCTCGCGGGGGTCATGGCAATCGGACGACCCGGCTTCTCGCCTCTCGCTTTGGCTCTCGCCACCCCGGCCTTGGTGCGCTCAATGATCAGATTGCGCTCCAGTTCAGCGACCGCACCCATGATCTGCACCATTGCCTTGCCCATCGGCGTGGTCATATCCACACGCTCAGTCAGGCTGAAGAACTTCAAGCCGCGCTGCTCGAACAGGTTCAGAACACTGATGACGCCTTCCAATGTTCGGCCCAGCCGGTCGAGCTTCCAGACGACAAATTCTGTGCCGGGGTGCTGTGCGAACTTGAGCGCGCGGATAAAGTTTGGACGGCTCAGACTGCCGCCGCTGGCCCGATCCACGAAGATCAGCGCCTCGGGCACGCCATAATCCTTGAGCGCCTGGATCTGCATGTCGGGGTTTTGGTCCGCAGTCGAAACGCGGGCATACCCGATCTTGATGCCGGGCTGGTTTTCGGATTCTGCCATCGCTTTCTTACTCAAAATTCGGCCTCTTGCGCCCAATCTGGACAGAATTTCTGGACAAGGCAACCTATGCGGTATCAGCCTTCACTATTCTCCCCTTTGGCGCGGTGCATCCGCATGTCGCAACGGATCTTCAGCTTCTTCCGCGTAGCATCCCGACGCGCCTTCACCGGGTCCAAAGCCTTTTTCGCAGCGGCAAAATCTGCCTCTGCGGCTTCGAGCTCTTGCCGCTCTTCATCAGTTAGGAAGTCCTGCCACGCCATTCGCGTTTGTATGCCCATAAATCGCATACTAGCAAGCTCAATTATGTATGTCTAATCTTGACATACTGTATGCTCAAAAATAACATACATCGTGACAATACAGAAACCGCCGGAGGAACCAATGGCAGAGGAAATCAAAGCAGCAGCTCGCGTCATGCTTGGCGCCCTGGACGGGTTCATGTCGGGTGTAGACCTGACGGATGCGGAGAATGAGGCCCAGAAGGCAGCGAGTCTCGCGGGCTGCTTTGCCGCAGCGGCCTATGAGGCGGCACCGGGCGGCGGTGCTGACGTTCACGCCCTGACCCGTTCGTTTCTGCTCGCGCTGATCGACCCCGCAGACCCGGCCCTCGACTACCTCAGGGCGGATCCCGAGGCTGGCGCCGTGGCGCGCGCGGCGGCCGCCCAGCTCGACAAAATCACCAAGTCCTAAAACCGCCGGAGGCACTATGGCAGATGCATTTTTCGCTTGGGCGCAAGCCAACGAGGTTCCCTTCTTCGCCGTCCTTCTGGCGATTATCGGCACGCTGCTGGCCTGCATGTTTGCCCTGGCATTCATCATCGACCTGACAGCGCGCGCACTGCGGAAACTCAAGCCGATGATCTGCAGCCACGATTGGCGCGCAACGAAGTTCCAAGCGCTGGTGCCTGGCATCGGACAGGAATGCACCAAGTGCGGCAAACAGCGCCGCGTCTACTAATCCAGAAACCGCCCGGAGGCCGATATGCCCCTCAAGCAACCCATGAACACAGGCATCAAAGACGGAAAACTCGTCATCGACATGGCCGAGGCCGATGAACTCTGGAACGGCCTGTCAAAAGACCAGCAGTACGAAGCCATGTGCCTCATGTTTCAGCCACTGCTGGAGAGCGCCACATTGATGAAGCGCGCCCTTGAGGCCATTCGTGAGCTGAACATGATGCAGCCCGATGAGAACGGGCATCGCTGGGCCAACAGCGATTTGATCGAACAGGAAATCGTCGCCGCACTACCGGCGTCCAGCTAATTCCGGAGGCCGAAATGGAGTGGAGCAACACGCCACCCGATTACGACAGCTTCAAGGCTGGCCATGCCTATTATTGGTTTTTTGGCCTGCCATTCAATCGGGCTGTGATAGTCTGCGTCCATAAGGGCGCAGGCATCAACATCGGGCCAAGTGGCGAAGAGCCACCATGGCGCGAATTGAACGCGGATTTCCCAGAGTACGAACGACACCTTTGGAAGCCGCACTGGCCAACCGGCAAATGGGCCGGTCCAATCAGCGAACCTGAATCCTAAAATCCCCGGAGGCCGATATGGCAGAGAAGACAACATCGAAGGACGTGCTGACCGCAATTTTCGCGCGACATAAAGGGCCGGAATGGGTGCGCTTCGCGGAAGTGGCGGACGGCACCGGCGCCCATGCCAGGCGGCGCGCTGATGCGGTCTGCATGAACATCTGGCCCTCAAAGGGATACGCCATCCACGGCTTCGAGATTAAGGTTTCCCGCGCAGACTTTCTCAACGAGATGAAGGATATCACCAAGGCTAAAGCCGTTGCGAAATATTGCGACTATTGGTGGCTGGCGGTCCCGGTGGGGCTAGTGAAGGCAGAAGAAGTTCCTGCCACATGGGGCCTTATGGAACTCCACAAGAGTGGCCTCAAGATCAAAAAGCAGGCCCAGCAGGCAGGGAACCCAATGCCGCCTGATCGCAGCTTCATGGCCGCCATGTTGCGCAAAAGCAGGGACGCTGACGATGCATACATCCGGTCCCAGATCGACGCAGGAACCGAAAAGTTGCGAACAGACCTGAAGCGTGAGATGGAATATCGAACGACGCGCGCGGCCAAGCAGGCCGAGGATAACGCCAAGTGGATCGCCGAATTCGAGGCGAAGCTTGGCCGTAAGTTTTCAGGATACGAGCCGCCCGAGGCGATGGCCGAGCGCGTGAAAGTGGCAGAAAGCCTTACATTCGGCGCGGTGTCTAGGTTGATGCAAGCCTGCGCGATCACCGTAAAAGAAATTGGCGATCTCGGCCACGCGATGAGCGATGGCCGATCCGAGTCCTAAAACCGCCCCGAAAGGAAACCCGATGGAAGATGAATGGTACGACGACGCCTTAGCCGAAGGCTACCGGCCAGATGGAGGCGACGAGGACGAATGCCCGATCTGCGGCGATGATACCGGGGCTTCCTGCCCGTGTCTTCGCGACTAATCCAACAATCCCCCTCAAACGATCATAAAACGAAACGCGCCCGGCTTGCACTTTCGCACCCATAGGGGTAGTTGCAACCCAAATGGTCGGGGGTAGACGGTGCCGGGGCAAGAGTTCCAAGCCTTGGCGCCGTCTCCAAACGAAAAGCCCCGCTCACCGGCGGGGCTTACACGTCGCAGTCATGCGGGTATCCGTTTGCGTCACCCATGATAGCCAGTTGTCTGGCAGCACTTGCGGATCATCTGGCATCGTCGCTCGCGCTTCACCGTAGGAGCCGCAGCCCGCATCACCAGCTATCAGAGTTTCGCCGCAGCTGCTCAATGTTGTCAGCGCGATCATTACCGCGCAGATCGTCCACTGCTTCACGACCGGCCTCCTTTCGCTTTGCGCTGTCCTTCAGCGTTTCGATATACGTTTCCTTGCGCCCTTCGGCCTTCTGTGACCGACCATAGGCCCAGATGGCCGCGAGGAATGCCCCAGCGGCCACCAGATAGCCCCAGACGCGGGACAGGAGCCGGGTGATCATTGGCGCTTCTCCGGGGCCGTGACGGAGGCCCAGAAGCCGATAGCGGCGATGATGACACCCACCAACGACGGCCAGCCTGCCGCGCTGATCAGAGCACGCAGGAGTGCGGCCGGATCTTCGGCAGCCATAATGACCGCCAGCACCGGCCCGATAGCTGTCAGCAGGTGGCGGAGGGCGCCCTGCACTTTGGGATTTCGCAGCTTGTTCATGTCATGCCTCATTTGTGGAAATTGGAGTGCCGCCGGGGGTCAGGAAAATGCGGCGACCTGTAACCGGGGTGCCAATCGGCCACCGCGACGACAGCAGCCGGGACTTGGCGATCCGGGTGACGGTGACAGCGTTTGCCTGATTGCCGCCGAGGACGTGGAAATGCGTGTCGTCTTCGCCGTGATAGAACCCTACGTGACCGGCCCAGTGGCTTCGGCTGATCCGCCAGAACACCAGAGTGGCCCCGAAGACGGGATCGCATTCATGGCCCCAGTGCTGCCAGTTGCGGGCGCCGAGTGGGTTCCCAGGCAGATCAATGTCCTGATCCGCCGCCCGGTGGCAGGTCGCAACGAATGCGCCGCACCAAGGGATTTCGCGCGGGTCGATCCACGACACAGAGGCATCAAACCAGCGCCGCAGGGCTGCAGTGTCGCGCTGCTCATGCAGGCCGCGCATCTTTGCCGCTTCGGCCATCCACGGCAGGTTTGATCGCTCTTTGACCGCAGGCATCAGCGCCGCGCGGGTCAGCGGCCCAATATAGGGTCGCGCGCGCAGGCCAATGGACCGCTTGAACGCAACAACCGCGGCGTCTGTGCGAGGGCCGCGCAGTCCATCGATCGGGCCCGGATCAAAACCCAGCTGGGAAAGCCGCTCCTGCAGCCAGAGTGTTTCCGCGTTCATGGTGTCACCTCAAATGTGTTGCTGGTGCGCCTTACCTCGCGCGCCCTGCCCTGCGTTGGATGGATGCGCCAGAGGGTGTTCACACGATACTCCCCCGGCGGCAGGTGAAGCGGATCCGCCCACGTCCACCAGCAGAGATCGAGCTTGTCCGGCAGCTGATTTTCCGGCCGATAGTCATTGGCGCCCTGAAAGGTGCGATAGGTGGCCCAGCCGTAAGAGGCGCGCCCCATGATGGTGACGGTCCACGCAGCCTTGAATGGCCTGTTGATCTCCCGATCAAACTGCATTTCCGGACAGTCACCGGCTGAAGCATCGGCAACCCGCACCTCTCCGGCCTCGAACCACCAGCTGGCGGGTAGCGCGCTGGTCATGAGGCTTAGCGCAAGCACCGCGCCCCAAGCCCCAGCGATAAACTTGCCCCAGGTCATTTCTTGTTCCCCCGCAATAGTCGGACGGCATCCTCAATGCCGAGGGAGAGCACCTGCCGGGCGATATGTTCACCGGTCAGCGCGATCAGCGCACAAACGGCGTAGGTGTAGACCTCGCCATCCAGCTCCAACCAGTCCATCAGCGGCTCGGTGAACACCAGAGCGCAGCAGATCGCTGACGCGGTGGTGGTAATGGCCCCGAACAGGGTGATCTGGGGCGAGGCGCGCAGCTTGAGCAGGATTGCCGCCGCCATTGCCAGCCAGAATTCCATCGAAAACAGCAGGTCTCTCATGTGCTTTGCTCATCTCCATTTGTGGATGGTGACGGCCAGCACCATTGCCAGCCTGCGGACGCGCGAGACGCCATCGGCGCGCAGCGCTTCGGAAAAGGGTGCCGCCGCGCTGACCCGCCCCCAGCCAAGCCGGTGGAGGGCGAAATCATGCAGCGCAGCAGCTTTCAGATAGCGGGGATCGTGCCGGTCAAAGATCCACCCGACCCAACGGGGGATTGAAACGTCAAAGGCAAAGCCCGGTGGCACGTAAAGAAAGAGACCGGAGCCCTTGGCCCCGATCTCCCATGCGATTTCAGATGTGGTTAGGTATCCGTCCCCGTGGCGGATGCACCAGTCAGACGGTCGGCCAGGCATCCAGAACGGCCTGCGCGCCGTTGGGAAGGAAGCCGAGAGCGGCAAGAGCGGCAAGCCCCGGTGCAACCTCCGGATCGTCGCGCTGCACCTGCTCTGCCATGTCCAGCATGATCCACATTGCAGCAAGCTCAGGAGCTGCGCGCGCTGCCACAAGCATGTCGGGGGTCATGCCGCCAAGAAACATGCACAGCCGCATGAACCCGATCTTGGTCAGCGGCTGATAGACCGGATCCGGAACTGGAATATCTTCAATGCCCCAGGCGGCGCCGTCCCACGTCAGGCGCTGGGTGGCCGGATCATGATCAGGTTGCGGCGGTGCTACAACGTAGCCCGCATCGGCGATTTCCTCAGCGGTGAAGCTGGCGGGATCGGTACGGCTGCGCCCGTCGCTCAAACGAATGCGGAAAGGGAGCGGCGCTGGAAAGCTGCCGCCTTTGGTGTAATTGGTCATTGCGTCACCTCAGAAATCGAATTGATAGAGCCGTTCAACGCCATCGCTGACCCAGATTGAGGTCTTACTGGCAGGGTTCATCGCGAATGTTCTGCCATTCACGATTTCGCGGACACCCGGAAGCCGATAACCAGTCGCAGCCGCAGTGCGCAGGTCATAGGGCGTGGCAATCACGTACTCATAGAGAGCGTATGCTGTGCCAATCAGAACAAGGGCGCGAGCGCCTTCATCAAAGAACTGAATGTCGTATGGCTGCCCATCAACGAGCGGGTCCGTACTGGTCAGCAAGGTTCCCGCAGCCGTCGCTGTAGTCATGTCCCATTGGGTGCCCAGACTGTACTGCCGGATTGTGCTGGAGCCTTGCGAGACTGCATAGGCCCAGTAGCCATCCCCGCTGACGCGCAGCGCCGTGTTTCCCGAAATCGCGCCAGATCCATCATAGGATGCAGTCGACAGGTCAAAGGGGATCGCCAGACTCCACTGTTCCACATTCACGCCGCTGTCCATGGCGTAGAGCTTTGAACCATCCTGAGAAATCTCAACCCCAACCAGACTACCGATGCGGCCAGACATAGCGAGGCTATCATTTGGGTCGGATGCACTTGAGACATCCCAGCCGGTTGCGAGGGCGAACCGGTGAACAGTGTCGTCAGCAATGTCAGAAACAAAGGCGTTCAGCCCATCGCGCGAAACGGTCAAACCCGTCAGCGCTGAAATCTTGCTGCTAACGTTGAAGGTCGCACCAGGTGACACCCCAAACTGGAACGGCCCAACCGGAGTTTTTCCACCCCCACCGGCCCGCAACATGCGATCCCCGCGCATGGTGCCAATCATGCCGCCCATCAGAGATCATACTCCAGGGCGCTGAAGCTCAGCACCGCGTCACCGGCGGTAGAGGCTTCGGCTTGCACCTGATCGCCCGCACTTAGGATCAGGGTGCCACCCATCGGGTAGATCGGTCCGGTATCATTCGGCTTAATCGTCTCACCCTGACAAAGCTGCGTGACCGAATCGCCATCCGACGCGTCCAGCCACTGGACCGTCACGTCCACCTCATTGTCGGGATCAATCGGGGTGATCTGTAGGTGCGAGACCATCGCATAGCGACCGGCAGGCACGGTGTAGACCGTCGCCATCGCATCAAGCGCGAGGCGTTTGGACACGGGAGTTTGCGACATTCGGGTTCTCCTTAGAAATTCGCGGCGAAGACCAGCGCGAGGCGGGCCATTTCGTCCTTGGCCTGCGCGACCGGGTTCAGGTTGTGCCAGTTGGCGGGATCTGCGGCGGGATCGAGGACCGAGGTGAAATCGGCCTTGGCGCGGTAGGTCAGCCCATCCGTGGGCGACCAGACCGCATCGCCGTCGCTGTAGTCGCCAGCGGCCCAGCGATCCGCGTTCACGCCGCTTTCAAACGCGGCGCTGGTCTCTGCCACGGCTGCGGCTTGCGTGGCCACCTGCTCTGCCGCTGCGTTGACCTCCTGCGCCTGCTGATTGC
>NZ_JSWJ01000055.1:0-316 GCF_000826845.1 Phaeobacter sp. S60 | reverse complement strand
CGCAAAGTGCTGGTTAACGATAAAGGTGGCAACCTGATGGTTCTGCCGTTAGACCAGATGCTGAAAGGTGGTAACGCCCCTGCGGCGAAGAGCGATAACGGTGCCAGCAATCTGCTGCGTCTGCCGCCAGCCTCTTCCTCCACAACCAGTGGAGCAAGCAACACGTCGTCCACCAGTCAGGGCGATATTATGGACCAACGCCGCGCCAACGCGCAGCGTAACGACTACCAGCGTCAGGGGGAATAACGATGCGTAAGTCAGTTATCGCGATTATCATCATCGTGCTGGTAGTGCTTTACATGTCTGTCTTTGTCGT
>NZ_JSWJ01000054.1:0-333 GCF_000826845.1 Phaeobacter sp. S60 | reverse complement strand
CAAAGCGCACATTGATATCTGTCTGAGCCCCGCTCTGCGGGGATTTTTTCGCCAAAAGCAAGGTGATTCAGATGAGAAATCTGTGATCTATTTGGCAAAATTATGCTTTATTGTTTACCCTTGTCAGACTGCCCGTCATAAGGCGGCGGAGTGTATTTCTCCATTTTGAGTCAGTTGAAAAGGAATATTGAATGGAAGATTTGAATGTTGTCGATAGCATAAACGGCGCGGGAAGCTGGCTGGTAGCTAACCAGGCGCTGCTGCTAAGTTATGCAGTAAACATCGTGGCGGCACTCGCGATCATCATCGTTGGTTTGATTATCGCGCGGATGA
>NZ_JSWJ01000053.1:0-283 GCF_000826845.1 Phaeobacter sp. S60 | reverse complement strand
GCTTTGCTGCCCTGCTGATGGCCGGTCTTGATGGTATCAAGAACAAGATCCATCCGGGCGAAGCCATGGACAAAAACCTGTATGACCTGCCGCCAGAAGAAGCGAAAGAGATCCCACAGGTTGCAGGCTCTCTGGAAGAAGCACTGAACGAACTGGATCTGGACCGCGAGTTCCTGAAAGCCGGTGGCGTGTTCACTGACGAAGCAATTGATGCGTACATCGCTCTGCGTCGCGAAGAAGATGACCGCGTGCGTATGACTCCGCATCCGGTAGAGTTTGAGCT
>NZ_JSWJ01000052.1:0-320 GCF_000826845.1 Phaeobacter sp. S60 | reverse complement strand
GGTAAGAACCGTCTTGTCCGGTTACACCGGTGATGAGAGCGACTTTTGACATGTATTATTCCTCTGTATTTTTGAATTTATTCAGTTTCAACGCGTTCGCGTATCACCACTGCGGGATTCCCCCGGCAAACCACATTTGCCGGAAGCGATTTAAAAACACTGCTTCGTGCACCCACGACGGTGCCGTCGCCGATTGTGACGCCTGGGGCAACAAAGACATCGGTTGCCAGCCAGCATTTCTCGCCAATCACAATAGGCGTGGCGTTAATGGTGAAATGTTGACTTGCATGGTCGTGGCTACCGGTGCATAAATAACTTTT
>NZ_JSWJ01000051.1:0-2051 GCF_000826845.1 Phaeobacter sp. S60 | reverse complement strand
CCACAGTTTTAAACGGTCCCAATTGCCATACTGTACCCTTTATTAGCATACGGTCGGTTTTGTGGATAAATACCGGCCACTTGGGGCAGGGGATTGGCGTGGTCAGCGAGCGTCTTGCAAAACATCGAGCTTCGGTCCTGCGCCCGATCCTGGAGCTTGAGAAGAAGGGTGAGCCGATCAGTGTCGCGATCGGAGATGCTGCTTGGGAACTGGGTCTGGCGAAAAGCCATACCTGGTCGCTTTACCGCCGTTTGCGCGAGAACGATGGGCGTGCCGCGGCGTTGGAGCTCGGTCGTCGCGGGCCGAAGCCGGGATCAAATCGGATTGCGCAACAAGTTGAAGACCTCATCGATGCGCGCCTGCGGCGCTATTACCTGGTTCGAGAGCGCTCCAGCTTTCTGCGCATTTGGCGAGAGATCCGTTCGGAATGTGAGGCGAAGGGTTTCCAGCCGCCGACACGTAAGACTGTGAAAGCTCGGCTTGATGCGATGGATGAGAAAGAAATCGTGCGAAAGCGCCGTGGCGCAAAGGAGGCGAGCAGGACCTTTGCGGCGCGTCCCGGTCGGTTTGCAGTCGAAACGCCACTTGAGATCGTTCAGATCGATCACACCTTGGCCGACATCATCTTGGTCGATCACGTAGATCGGCGACCGCTTGCGCGCCCCTATTTGACGGTGGCCATCGATGTCGCAACCCGGATCGTTCTCGGGGTCTTTGTCAGCTTTGATGCACCATCTGTTCTGTCGATCGCGCTTTGTCTCGATCACTGCGTGCGTCGGAAATCAATCCACGTTCCCGGGACGCTGGAAGAGCTGGTCTGGCCGACGTCGGGTATCCCGAAGGCAATCCATGTCGACAACGCTCAGGAGTTCCACAGCGACGCCTTCAGAATGGCCTGCGAAGACTGGGGCATCGCCGTCGAATACCGCCCGCCTGGCGCCACACACTATGGTGGCCACGTCGAACGTCTGATTGGAACGGCCATGGGAGCTGTTCACGTTCTGCCCGGGACCACGCAATCCTCCGCCGCCGAGAAGGGCGACTACGACAGCGAGAAACATGCGGCACTGACTCTGGCCGAGTTCGAGGACTGGCTTGATCTGGAGATTTGTCGCTACCACAATACGCGTCACGAAGCTCTTGGGCGCACGCCGCTGGCTGCCTGGGCGGACATGGGCGGGGACACCGCAGGGCGACAGGTCGTCGACGTCGAAGCCTTTCGGACAAGCTTCATGCCTTTCGAGTGGCGCCAGCTCGGGCGTACTGGGATCACGCTCTTTGGGGTGCATTACTGGAGTGATTCCTTTGCGTCGTTGGTCGGACGCGGACAGGGCAAGGTGCAGGTGAAGTACGACCCGCGGGACCTGTCGCAGGTCTGGGTCCTCGTCGATGATGGCCGCATGATCCCGGCGCGGTATCGTGATCTAAGCCACCCGCGAATATCGCTATGGGAAAGTCGTCGGGCACGGAAAGAATGGCAGGACAAGCATGGTGGCCGGATCAACGAGCGGACTTTATTCCAATTGATTGACGCGCAACGACGTCTGGCCGAGGCGGCGCGCCAAAAGACGCGGACTGCCCGGTTGGAAAACGAAAGAGACGCGCGACTTCCCCGGCACCAACCGCGTCGTGATCCGTCGCGCGAGATGTTCGCGATCGACACGGGCAATCCAGATCTGCCAACCTATGAGATTGATGAGTTTAATGACCCCAGACGAAAGAATTGACCGGATCCGCGGCGACCATTAGATCGCATTTGACCGTGCCGCCATTGTTCTCAACCGATTGACATCCTTGATGGAAATGCCGCAGCAAAGCCGGATGCCAGGGCTGATGGTCTATGGAAGTTCTGGCATCGGCAAGACGATGATCGCCAAGCGCATGGCGAGCAAATATCCAACTCAGTACAACGCCGAACTGGGTATCACGAAAACGCCTATCCTGCTGGTTCAGGCGCCGCCCGCGCCGGACGAACGACGGTTCTATCAACACATCCTGGCCACGATCGGTGCCCCGATGTGGGGTCGGCATACCGTGTCGGAGCTTGAGGT
>NZ_JSWJ01000050.1:0-202 GCF_000826845.1 Phaeobacter sp. S60 | reverse complement strand
TGCGGTTGGGCTGGCGGCCAGACGGAAATACGCTGCACCAAACGCGGTCTGCCTTATGACCGGGCGAGGGCCCCGATCCGGTTCCAAAGCTCCTCGGCAACCACACCGATCGCCTGGTCCCTGCGCCTCATTTTGAAGAGCGTGGTCCGGCGCAGCGGGAAGCCTTCAAGATCGAGTGGAAGCAAGACCCCGGAGCGACGCT
>NZ_JSWJ01000049.1:0-816 GCF_000826845.1 Phaeobacter sp. S60 | reverse complement strand
GGTGTTGTCACGTTAACCCGCCTAGTTTGCCAGTTGGCATGCCGTTCGTTGATCAACCGGCATGTGCCGCGGATTTCCGCGCCTCGAATGCTTCGAGCCGATTGTAGCGTATGGTGAGGGCAGAGCGGCGGCGGGCTGGGACTGAGTAACGATTGCGGGTTGCGGACTGCATAGATACGAAGCGTTGTAATCCACCCGGCGATCGGAAGCCTTGCATTACCCGCTCTCGTTTTCGGAAGGGCAAGTGGCTGTTTTCGGCGCGGTTATTGAGCCCCTTGTGTGACCAATGATCAAGGCCAAGCGCGACCTCGCGCTTGGCAGCCCCATATGAGCGCAGTTTGTCCGTAATGATCCTTTTGGGCACGAAACCCCAACGTTTAATCAGTTTGACCAAAAGCCGCTTTGCGGCGCGCTTGTCTCGCCTCGATTGAAGAATTTCTTCAAGAACGATGCCGCTTTGGTCGACTGCGCGCCAGAGCCAGTATGACCGTCCTGCGATCTTCATAACGACTTCGTCCAGATGCCAGACATCGCCAGGGCGCGGCTGCCGTCGGCGTAGAACGTGGGCGATCAGCGGGCCGAACTTGACGGTCCAGCGCCGGATCGTCTCATACGAAACGTCCACGCCACGTTCCAGCATCAGCTCCTCTACCTCCCGCAGGCTCAAGTTGAACCGGACGTAGAGCCAGACAACATGAGCGATGATCTGAGGAGGATACCGGTGGCGTTTGTAGCTGATCTTTTGTGTCTGCATCCACGTCGCCTACGCCCGGATCGATTAACCAGCAACCTCAGGCTAGTTAACGTGACAACACC
>NZ_JSWJ01000048.1:0-1537 GCF_000826845.1 Phaeobacter sp. S60 | reverse complement strand
GGGACCGTTTAAAACTGTGGGGTCAGGCGACCTTGAGCAATGGTGGTGTAGGGCTGATAAATCTCGCAATGTTGCCCGGGATAGGCTGCTTTGGCACTTCATATTTCGTTCGGTCAGACAGATCTCCGTTCAGCACTGATGCCCGGACTTTTAGCAGGTAATGCGCTCCGGTGCGTGACCATCGCATTTGTTGCTTTTTCACAAATCGCTTGGCAACAAGCCTGTTGACGCTCGCCTCAGCCGGTGCGGTCGAAACGCGCTTCCCATCTCGATACCGCTCGGCATAGTTGACCACCGATCCCTTGTTTCTTCTTATGTAGATTTGCAGGGTTTCGAGCAAATTGTCGGCGCGGTGCGCCCAAATGCTTGGCACCGTGTCTTTGGAAACATCTCGTCGAACCCTTGCTATGAGGGCCAACGCCCGGCCAGCTTGCCCGTTCCACAATCGCCACCTTATTTTTTCGACACGGTTCTCGAAGTTCGAGATGTGCTTCGGAACCGTTGCTGCGAGTTGCGCAAGCGGCTGTACCTTCATTGAAATATGGAACCAGTCGAGGATATGAGCCACCGGTTGCGGGAGCATGCCCGCCAGGCGCTTCAGGCATTCAGCACCGTCCGAAATGACGGTGATTTCACCCTGGTCAGCGTAGCCTTGCCCTTTTAACGCCAGGGCAGCCGTCACCTTCAATTCTTTGGGATGTGTACCTTCAAAAGCAAATACAGGTCCCGGCGGATCGCCTCTGCCACCTCGTCCGCAATGCCCAACGACCGCTTCAAACGTTCGACCGCCGTATCGCTTGATCAGGGGAATATGTGCCGTGTCGACGTTGAAGACAAATTCACTTGCCGGATCGCCCGCGAGCGCAAGCTCGAGCTGCGTTCTGTCCGGATAGTTCAGGTTTTCGAACCATCGCTGCTGCCTTTCAGCCTCTTCGATCCGCTTGCCTATGGCCAATGTGCGGTTGCGCAGCGTGGTGAAGGTTCGCGCCGATTGATCCGGCAAGAAAGTTGCCAATAGGTCTGATGCTTCACGATATGAGAATTTTGCGCCCAGTTTTGCGGAAAGCTCCAACAGTTCGGGCGTGGCGCGGTCCTTGCAAATATCGGCTGCAGGAGAAAAGGTGAAACAACATGCCGGATTGCACTTCTGGCAGACCATCAAGCGAGGGAAGCGCACAGGTATTTCACCAAAGACCGTCAATATCTTCCGATGGTTGTAATCCTTGATCGGCAGCATCCCCTTGCAGGTTGGACACACCCGGCAGTAGCGAACCCAAAGATCCAGCTGCTGCTCAACAATGATCTTCTGAACCTCTTTCATGATCGCCTTGCCGTCTTCGATCGAGCAGCCCAGCTTCCCGTCAGCCAGGCCGTCAAGATTCTTCTCGATCATAAACTCCTTGCGATATTCATCCCCAATTGGGTCAACGGCTTCCAAAGTAATGCGCCAATGCATTTGCGCCTCCACAGCAATGTTCTATGAAGACCAAGATTATCTCTTTTTCTGGATTTTACCCCGTGGTTTTGAACGGTCCCT
>NZ_JSWJ01000047.1:0-3382 GCF_000826845.1 Phaeobacter sp. S60 | reverse complement strand
GGGTTAACGTGACAACACCCCCTCATTCAATCGGATATCTGGATCGGCTTTCCGCGGGCCGAACAGGTGTTGGACCGCTTGCAGGTTATGATCGAAGCGCCACGGCAAACCCGTATGCCTCGCTTCTTGTGCATGGTGCCTCCGGGATCGGCAAGACGATGATCGCCCGAAACCTGTCGCGCAAATACGCACCAGAATACGATCCAGCGTCAGGCATCACCCGCACACCGCTGCTGCTGTTGCAAGCGCCGCCCGCACCAGACGAACGGCGGTTCTACCTGCACATCTTGGCCGCCGTCGGCGCCCCGGCGACGGCACTGAGCGCCCGCGCGCAAAATGTGGCTTCCCTCGAGGTCCGCGTCATCGCGCTCCTGCGCGACCTTGGCCTTCGGATGATCATGATCGACGAGGTTCACAACCTCTTGGCCGGGACCCACCGCGAACAGCGCCGCTTTCTCAATGTTCTGCGGTATCTTAGCAATGAACTCGAGGTGTCGCTGGTCTGCCTCGGGGTCAGCGAGGCCGTTGATGCCATCCGTGGTGATATCCAGCTTGCCAGGCGGCTGGACGAACATCACCTGCCAAACTGGCGCGACGATGCCGAGTTCTCGGACATGATCCAGACACTCATCGCGGCAATGCCCCTCGAGAAGAAATCCAATCTGAAGGTCAAGTCATTTAAGCAGATACTTGCGCTAACCGGTGGGGTGACCTCGCGCATCTTCGCCCTGATCAAGGATCTTTCCATTTACGCCATCGTCACAGGTGATGAATGAATTACTGATGACGCGATCGCAAAATGGACGCCGGTTTGGTCGCGCCATGCGAACGCCTATCGGCGACTCGAGAAGTCCGGGGTGTGAAGCCGCACACGCTGCCGAAAACTGTCGCGCCGCTGCCAGACGAGTTGTTGTCAGGTTGGTTATCTCGGCTGGCGGCGGCCAACTACTGCGATGACGCGGAACTGTTGGCTCATATCAAAATTGATACCGCGCATGGCACCGCCTTGGACTTCAGTGTCGACGCGGCCACGGCGGAGAGGATTGCCAACGCCGCACGAGTCGACCCAGATGTTGTGCGATCGTTGACCTTTCCGGCAATGACCCCACGAGAAGCCTCGCTGACGGCTCAGATGCCATTCCAGCATTGCGTGCAATGCTCCAGAGAGGGTCTTTCGCTCAGGCATTGGAGGCGGGCCTGGGCATTTGACTGCCAAGTTTGCGGGACGAGACTTGTGCAGACCCTTGGCAAACCCTGTGAGGAACAAATATCCGGAAAACTGATATTCCGAGCGCGCCGCGGGGCAGGGATGCTTGAGTGCGCCGCGCGATCGCGCGGCCCCAAGCAACTTCGGCGCGAAATGCGCGCAGTCATCTTTGCCATGTCACTCAAAACCTTCCGCGGGGATCCGTCGTTCGCTGTCCAGAACCCCAGATCGGAAGTTAGGCTGTTCTGCCTCGCCGCAATCGCCGCCGCTCGATCTCAGCCCTTGGCTAAGACAGCCATCGTCAGCAAAAGCATCGACGACTATGCAAGGGTTGCTCTCTTGCGCGCCTTCGAGAAGGAGCCTCGATTGCTTGCCGCGGTTGATCACATCGCGCAAAGGCGCGCGAAAAGCGCCGGCCCCATGACAGCCGCATCTCACAATTAAGGGCTCTGCCTCAATCTGTGTGGCAGAACGGTAGCATTCTCGCCCGCAACAATTCTGGACCAGCCCGGCCGTACATGGCGCGTTTGAGGGTTTTCAGGCGGTTGATCTGACCTTCCGCCTGGCCGTTGCTCCAAGGCATCTCGATTGCGTTTTTGACCGCATCGAAGTCCCGGTTCAAGGTGCGGGCGAAGCGCATGATGGGCGCCAGGTTGGTTTCGATCGCGTCGTCGATCCATGCAGGGAGCGGGTCTGCTTGGCGGCCACGCATGATACCGTTGAACCGCATGGCGAGGCTGCGCATCGTTGCGAAGGCGGGAGAGCCGGTCTTGAGCGTGTCGACTTTCCGCGCCTGATCCGGGGTGAACTTTCCGCGCGGCTTGATGCACAGCGCGGCCGCGATGACCGGGGAGATCGCGTGCCCAGTTTCCGGGTCTCGGACTGGCTTAAGGATTTCGTGCTCTACCTTGGGGTCGCTCGCTTGCTGTTCGGCTCTGCGCCAACCCGCCAGCAGCCGCTGCAAATGCGACTGACTCCCCTCGTAACCACGCTCTTGGATCATATGGAACAGGGCGCTGCCAGTTCGAATGCCCTCCTTCCAGCTTTGGCTCAGGAACTCTTCAAAGTACCACGGCGAAGTTGGTTTCAAAGCGGCCCGCCTGCGGTCCGGTGGTGTTTCGAACTGCAGCCATTTCGCGATGCTACGACGCGGGAACCCTGTTCGTCGCCCGATCTCGCTGCAGGAAAGCCCTTGATTTCGGAGTGCATGAATGGTGGCGAAAATCTCTTCCCGAGACGTCCTGTGCGCAAGGCGTGACTTCAGAAGGTTGCCGGCGGCGGTGATGTTGTCGGCGTCGGACAGCAGCGCCCTGCCGGTCGCACGGCCATGAAGGTTCATTTGCTCCTCTATGGCCTGCCGCAGGTTTTGTACGATATGGAACCGGTCAGCGACTTGCTTCGCCTGCGGTGCCCCTTGCCGTGCGGCCTGGGCGTAAAGACCGCAGCGATCTCTACTGATCACTTCCACCTCGGGATGTCGCTTCAGCCAGTTGGTGCAGGTGACGACATCTCGATCCTCGAGAACATCGATGACCACGCGCCGCTCCAGATCGACAATGATCGTGCCGTAGGTCTGCGACTTCCGCCAGCTCCAGTCGTCGATCCCGATGACTGTCGGCGGCGCGGCGGTGTCTTGAGCACGCTTCTTCAACTGCCTGAGCACTGTGTCATCGCTGATCCCAAGGCCCAAACGGTGCAAGAGCCGCTCGGCCGGCCGCCCGCCGGTCGCATGCCCAAGATGGCTGACAATCCCCCCGACACGCGAGGTGCGCCGCGCATAAGGACGCGCAATCGAGGCGATCTGGTCCGAGAACGTCCGACGTGGGCAAGCGGGCGTCAAACATTGCCAACGGCAAACCCAGAGAGCCACCGTAACCCCGTCTCCATGGGCGGGGTAATCCTGCAGCCGCCGACGCCGCCATCCGTGACGTCGGCGTGAATGCAATCCACAGTCCGGGCAAATGCCGTTTGGTGTCAGACTGCCCGATACAATCCACCCGCCGGAATCACTTCGCTCGACGCTTTGAACCGAAACTTCGCCCCCGGGCGACCAATGGTGCTTCGAACTCACAATTATCCCTCCTGAATTTTCCAGTTTCAGGATAGTTGCGCCACACAAAGTGAGGCAGAGCCCTTAAATCTGAGACGCGACGCGGGGACCGTTTAAAACTGTGG
>NZ_JSWJ01000046.1:0-1177 GCF_000826845.1 Phaeobacter sp. S60 | reverse complement strand
ATGGCTAAGGAAAAGTTTGAACGTACAAAACCGCACGTCAACATCGGCACCATCGGCCACGTTGACCACGGCAAGACCACGCTGACCGCAGCGATCACCAAGTATTTTGGTGACTTCAAAGCCTACGACCAGATCGACGGCGCACCTGAAGAGAAAGCGCGCGGGATCACCATCTCCACCGCGCACGTGGAATATGAGACCGAAGGCCGTCACTACGCCCACGTCGACTGCCCCGGCCACGCTGACTATGTGAAGAACATGATCACCGGTGCGGCGCAGATGGACGGCGCGATCCTGGTTGTGAACGCTGCTGACGGCCCGATGCCGCAGACCCGCGAGCACATCCTGCTGGGCCGCCAGGTTGGCATCCCGAAGATGGTCGTGTTCATGAACAAAGTGGACCAGGTTGACGACGAAGAGCTCCTGGAGCTGGTCGAAATGGAAATCCGCGAGCTGCTGTCGTCCTACGACTACCCCGGCGACGATATCCCGATCATCGCAGGGTCCGCTCTGGCGGCGATGGAAGGCAACAAGCCTGAAATCGGCGAAGAGAAAATCAAGGAGCTGATGGCGGCTGTTGACGATTACATCGACACCCCTGAGCGTGCTGTTGACCAGCCGTTCCTGATGCCGATCGAAGACGTGTTCTCGATCTCCGGTCGTGGTACCGTTGTGACCGGTCGTGTTGAGCGCGGCGTGATCAACGTTGGCGACTCGATCGAAATCGTTGGTATCCGTGACACCTCCACCACCACCTGTACCGGTGTGGAAATGTTCCGCAAGCTGCTGGATCGTGGTGAAGCCGGCGACAACATCGGCGCGCTGCTGCGCGGTGTCGACCGTGACGGCGTTGAGCGTGGTCAGGTTCTGTGTAAGCCGGGTTCCGTGAAGCCGCACACCAAGTTCGAAGCTGAGGCCTATATCCTCACCAAAGAAGAAGGTGGTCGTCACACCCCGTTCTTCGCGAACTACCGTCCGCAGTTCTACTTCCGCACCACCGACGTGACCGGCACCGTGACCCTGCCTGAGGGCACCGAGATGGTTATGCCGGGCGACAACCTGAAGTTCGACGTCGAGCTGATCGCACCGATCGCGATGGAGCAGGGCCTGCGCTTCGCGATCCGCGAAGGCGGCCGCACCGTCGGCGCCGGCGTTGTGTCGAAAATCACTGAGTAAG
>NZ_JSWJ01000045.1:0-836 GCF_000826845.1 Phaeobacter sp. S60 | reverse complement strand
ACGCCTGCGCCCGAAAACGCCAGCGTCAGCCCCAGTTCCTGCGCCGACCAGGTGATGAACTGGCGCACCGAATATTGCTTGCCGGTGGCAATGACAAAATCCTCAGGCGCCTCCTGCTGCAGCATCATCCACTGCATGCGCACGTAATCCTTGGCATGGCCCCAGTCGCGCAACGCGTCGATATTGCCCATATACAGACAGTCCTCGAGGCCTTGGGCGATATTGGCGAGACCGCGGGTGATCTTGCGCGTCACAAAGGTCTCGCCCCGGCGCGGGCTCTCGTGGTTGAACAGGATGCCGTTGCAGGCATAGATGCCATAGGCCTCGCGGTAGTTGACCGTGATCCAGTAGGAATACAGCTTGGCCACCGCATAGGGCGAGCGCGGGTAAAACGGCGTGGTCTCGCGCTGCGGGGTTTCCTGCACCAGACCATAAAGCTCAGACGTGGAGGCTTGATAGAAGCGGGTCTTCTTCTCCAGCCCCAGAAAGCGGATCGCCTCCAGCAGGCGCAGCGTGCCGATGCCATCCACATCGGCGGTATATTCCGGCGCCTCAAAACTGACCGCCACATGGGATTGCGCGCCGAGGTTATAGACCTCATCCGGTTCAATCTCGCTCAGCAGCCGGGTCAGGTTCGACGTGTCGGTCAGATCGCCGTAATGCAGTTTGAACCGGGCATGATCCACATGCGGATCCTGATAGATATGATCCACCCGCGCCGTGTTGAACGACGACGCCCGCCGCTTCAGCCCATGCACCTCATAGCCCTTCTCCAGAAGAAACTCCGCAAGGTAGGACCCATCCTGACCCGTTACACCGGTGATGAGGGCTTTTTT
>NZ_JSWJ01000044.1:0-1005 GCF_000826845.1 Phaeobacter sp. S60 | reverse complement strand
GACCGTGACCCAGGTGATCGACACCGCCGAGAGCATTCGCAGTGGCGCAAATGAAATTAGCCAGGCCTCCGACGATCTGTCGAACCGCACCGAAAGCCAGGCCGCCACGCTGGAGGAAACCGCAGCCGCCCTTGACGAGATGACGGCCAGCGTGAAATCCGCCGCCGAAGGCGCGCGCAGCGTCGAAGGCATCATGCAGGAGGCCAAGCAGGAAGCCGAAACCAGCGGTGAAGTGGTTCAGAGCGCAGTCTCTGCCATGACCGAGATCGAGCAATCCTCGACGCATATTTCGCAGATCATCGGGGTGATCGACGATATCGCCTTCCAGACCAACCTTCTGGCGCTCAATGCCGGGGTGGAAGCGGCGCGCGCCGGTGAGGCTGGCAAAGGCTTTGCGGTGGTTGCCAGCGAGGTGCGCGCCCTGGCGCAGCGCTCTTCGGATGCGGCGATGGAGATCAAGACGCTGATCGGTGACAGCACCAAACAGGTGGAGCGCGGCGTGGATCTGGTCGGCAAGACCGGCGATGCACTGCAAAGCATCGTCGAGCGGGTTGGCCATATCTCGAAACTGGTGTCTGGCATTGCGACCGGTGCCAGCGAGCAGTCCACCGGCCTGCATGAGATCAACACCGGCGTGACCCAGCTGGATCAGGTCACCCAGCAAAATGCCGCCATGGTTGAAGAGGCCACCGCCGCCGGGCACATGCTGAATGCGGATGCCAGCAAACTGGCCGACCTGGTCGCGCATTTCCGCGTGGCAGCGGGCGGGCGGCAGGCAGCGGCGCCGGTTCGCAAATCCGCAGCGGCGCCGGCGCCGGCTCAGATCCAGGTTGCCGCGCAAGATACTCCCCCCGCCGCCCCCAGTGCCGCCCCCAGTGCCCATGGCGATGATTGGGACATCGAAGCGGTCACACCCAAGCCGGCACCGGCCGCTGCCAGCAGCAGTGGCAATGCCGCCAAGGACATCTGGCAGGATTTCTGATCCCGCCAAACGCCCCCAGCCCC
>NZ_JSWJ01000043.1:0-2247 GCF_000826845.1 Phaeobacter sp. S60 | reverse complement strand
CGCAGAAAGCGGGCTTTGCAAACTCGGCCGTTTGACGCAACCGGTCGAGGTTCTTTTGCTGCGTTGCGGCCCGCTGTTCCGGCCGTTCGCTGCGACTGCAAGGTTTAGGAACCGGTGAGCTCCGGGACGTAGCACCATTTCGCTGCAGCTGCTCCAAGGTCGGCACTGTGCGCTTCTCGAGCGCAGCAGGAAGCAGACCAACGAGGCAGTTAGTTGCGTAAAGTACAGCGAGAGACTATCGCTACCGCAAACAAGGCCTGCAACGAACCAAGGTATCGATCCATGATTCCGAAAGCTGAAATTCACTGTCATATAGAGGGCGCTGCAGATCCGGATATCGTTGTCCGGCAAGCCCGCAAATACAACGTTGATGTGTCCGACATCATTCAGAACGGTGTCTTTGTCTGGAATGGCTTTTCAGAGTTCCTGAAGTGTTTTGATGGTGCGGCGGCCCTTTTTCGCACTTCCGAAGACTATGCCCTGCTAGCGGAAACCTATCTGACCCAACTCGCTGAGGACGGTTGCATATATTCAGAGATCTTCATCTCCACCGATCATGCCCGCATGATTGGTATTTCCGAGCGCGACTATATTGACGGGCTGGCCGAAGGCATAACCCAAGCCCGGCGGAAGCACGGCATCGAAGCGCGTATGATCGCGACAGGTCTACGACACGAAGGCCCTGAGTCTGTGCTTCGTGCAGCGACCTATATCGCCCAAAACCCTCATCCTCTCGTCACGGGATTCGGCATGGGCGGCGATGAACGTATGCACCATCCAAAAGATCTGTCGCCCGGTTTTGATGTGGCGCGCGAAGCAGGTCTGTCGATCACAACCCACGCTGGCGAATTTGGGGGGGCAGACTCGGTGAGGGATTCATTGACATATCTCAAGCCAAGCCGGATTGGGCATGGTGTCCGAGCGATCGAAGACCCTGAGTTGGTGCAAGAGCTTGCCGACCAAGAGATCGTTCTGGAATGCTGCCCGGGCTCCAATATTGCCCTGTCTGTTTACAATGATTTTTCCGAACACCCCTTTATGGCCCTCCGCGAAGCGGGGGTTCTCGTGACACTGAACTCGGACGATCCGCCACATTTCCACACCTCACTGGCGCGTGAGTATGAAATCGGGGCAACAGAATTTGGTCTGACAGAAGCAGATCTGCGCGAAATTACCCGCACCGCACTCAACGCGGCATTTGTTGACGAAGAAACACGCGCCGCGCTGCTGCTTAAACTGGAGGCCTAGAGTTCTACTCTCACGTCGTGCAGCCAGATTTTGGGCGGCCGCGACAGCATGAACACAACAACGTCGGCGAGATCCTCGGGTTCTGTGAAGATGTGATTGGGCACGTCTTGGTTGGCCTTTGCGAACATCTGGGTGTTGGTGCCGCTCTGATAGATCCCCGCGACGCGAATTCCTGTGTCCTGCTCATCGGCCTTCAGGACTTCTGTGAATCCACGCACGCCATACTTGGTGGCCGTGTATACGGATTGGCCTGCCTGCGCTACAATACCGGATTTCGATGCGACGTTTAGAATAATAGCCTCTGTTTTTTTACGCAGGTCTGCAATTAGAAATCGCGTTAGCTGCATAAGTGCTGTCAGATTTGTCTGCACGCAGGTTTGAAGCATGTTGGCGTCGATTTCGTCCAACGGACCAGTCTTGTGCCAAACCCCCGCATTATTGATCAGGATATCAACGCCGTTAAACGCCGTCAGGATGTCTTGGGCAGTTTGTTCTAGTTGCGCGACATTTTGGATGTCGCAGGCAAAGGACCGAACCTGCTGCGCTCCTCCTGCTAGGCACCGCTTTTCCACGTCCGCCAGCCGCTCTGCGTTCCGCCCAATGATCGCCAAGTTGCAGCCTTGTTCAGCAAGCTTTAGGCAGATGTGCTTTCCAATGCCGTCACTGCCACCTGTTACCACGACGGTCTTGCTCCGAAGGTTCATAGTCTAATTCTCCGTAAAGGTGAGACGCTTCGATGAATGGCTATGCGCCAAGCTCAGGGATATTTGAATTCTTCACCTTCGTAGCCGAACCAAAATCAAAGCAAAAGCGCGTACGTTCTCTGTTGCATGTTGAAACGGAACCAATGGCTGCTCTCATTGGGCGTTGGCCATCCACCCAACTCGCAGCATCCTTCAAGATGGGCTCACTGCTGCCTTGCGGCGGCGCGGCACCGAGAGACCGGCCCAAGCTTGTCCCAGGCCAGCCACGATCAGGTCAAGTCAGCCCGAAGCGGAC
>NZ_JSWJ01000042.1:0-50722 GCF_000826845.1 Phaeobacter sp. S60 | reverse complement strand
GGCGGATCCGCATTAACGCCGGTGACGGGATCATCAGCGGTCTCGATCACCGCGCGATAGAGGTCTTTGCCGATGCGGCGATCTTCACCCTCTGGCGTGGTGCCCGCCGTCCATTCGATCTCGGACAGCGGGACATCCGTGGTCATGTTTGCCTCTGTGACATCAATAGGCTCGATGATGATCATGCTGCCCCCTTCGTGGTCTGACGATCCCGTTCTGCTCGCTTCAGGGTTCGTTCTGTCGCTCCGGTCGCCTTGGAAATCGGGCCGAGATAGCCTTCATTTCCTTCCCGCAGGCGCACCACCTCTTTGCGCAATTCGCGCAATTCGGACACGGTGCCATCGTCTCGCGCGCTGCCAACGCTGGCTGAGCGAGGCTCTGTGACGATGTGCTTGCGCTCTAAGGCTTTGATCTGGGCGATACGGTTTGCTTCCGCCTGCGCGCGGGTCGCAGCAGCAATCCCGGCTGTCATTTGACCGATAGCACCGCCCAGGGCGTTCACGGCGCCAACAACATTCTGGACACCCTGATTGATACTGGGCAGCCCGTTCTCCGCTCCAAGCGCACCCTCAACCAGCTGCTCCATACTCAGACGGATCGTTTCAAGTTCCGCCATCCGGACCTCAACCCGCTCGGAAACCAGAGCATGTCGATCCGCAGTATGGGTCAATTGCGCAACTGCATTTTCAACCTTGATGGCAGCAACATACTGCCCCAACGACATATCCAGAGTTTGGCGAGCGTCCTCCAGGATCTGATCGAGGCGCTGCATCTCTTCCTGATGATGCAGCGTTGCAAGGTCGATTTGCTGCTGCAGCGCATCAACAGCCGCTTCATCAGCTGACATCTCGGATCGTGCTTCTCCGGCACGACCTGAAATGATGTTAGACGTGCGGTAATAGTCAGATAGATAATCCGCATAGTTGGAGAAACTGGCGGAGTTATCTTCCCCCAACACACCAAGAGCCTTGGATAGTTTTGCAGGATCAGACCCGCCACCCTGGACATACATCAAGGCGCGCCGACGTTCCCATTCAGCGCCCTCTGCATCTACACGCCGACGCGATTGAGCCGCCTCATCCAGAGTTTCAAACAGAGCGCGCGATGCCTCTGCCGCCGCTTCGAGCGTTTCCAGACGACCGGACAAAGTGCCAATAAGCTGCTCATGTGCGGAGGTGATCGCTTCGCGCTCAACACCGACAGAAACCTGCAGGCGCTTGAAGCGCAAACGCAACCGATCTTCAACAATACCGAGCTGGCTTTGCAAATCATCAGTTGCCGCCTTGATCGCGGCATTCAGGTCAGACAAAGCAGATCTGATATTTTGCTCTTTGAGTTTCTGCGCTTCAGCCTCCAACTGCGACAGGCTATCGCCTGCCCCTTCCAGCGCGTCCGCTGCCTCTTGCGCGTTGCCATGCACAACGGCGAATTCATCCGCGAGACTGATCAAAGTCACATAGGCGGTGCGCCCCTCTTCGGTTGTCCGGTCGAGACCACCGACCAAGTTGCGAAATGCCTCATGGGTGGTCGGCAAAGTCAGGTTCAGTTCGCCAGCGGCCTCATCAAGGGCTTTCTGCGCATATTCCTGCCGCTTGGCCTGCCGTTCCACATCGGTAAACATCAGCTCGAAGTAGGAACCGAGGCCGGTTGTGAACTGCTCAACACCGCCAAAGGCGTCCATGAGTGCTGAAGCGCTTTCAGCCGCCTTGAGACTACCCTCGAACAGAGATTGGTTTAGCAGTCCAAATCCCTCATTTGCAGTGATCAGCGACCCACCTAGCCGGGTGAGTGTTTCATACGCCCCCTCACCCTCTTTGGCATAGTCCTCCGTCTCTAAGACCAGATCGGCCATGCCGTCGCCGAGCTTTGTCAGCTGTTCCTCGAATGCCTTTGCGATCTGTTCCTGACTGCCGGCATTCTGGCCTGTCAGCCAGATCGTGAACCCTTCAGCAGTGAATTCCTTGATCGCATCGGCCCCAAGGCCCATCGCTTCCGCCATCTTCTCGACATTGGTGCGAACCGCGTCAGCACCGTCGTCCAGAAGTTTCTGGATCTCAGGTCGCGTATCATAGTTGACCTGCTTGTCACCGCGCAGGAATCCACCATCCCAGAAATCGAATTCGAAACCGTCAAACCCGTCCGGTCCAAGAGATCCACGTACCGCGCGCCCGTCGTATTCTCGTGACAGGCCCTTAGCCAGAACGGCAATGCCAATGGCGATTGGACCAAGAGCACCAGCAAAGCCTGCGATTGAGGTTAGCGAACCCGTCAAAGCCGCGGCACCCTGGGCACCTAGGAGGCCGGTATATGCACTAAGGCCACCGCCAAACAGAGTAGAGGCACCCAAGCCAAAACCGCTGACGAGGCTACTGCCCAAACCGCTGAGACCAAGTAAACCACCAGCCGGATTACCACCGCCGCCGCCAGAAGCACCACCGCCGCCCAATCCGCCCAATGCTGAGGCAGCATTTCCAGCAAGCGAACCGCCGAACCCCAAAGAAAGCATGATCCGGTTTTTGGCAGCAGTGCTGATCAATTGGATCAACCAACGCTTGAAGATATCACCCATGCTATCCAATGTGCCCTTGAACCCATTGAATAGCCCCTCTGTGAGGGTATCGGTTAAATCGCCCACCAGCGGCAGGGAATCCGCCAATTCCACGTTCATGTTGGCGACTGCCTTGGCCATCTCTTCGTCAGAGAGTAGCCCCTTGAGCTTAGCAAGTTCGGCCAACTCATCATTGTACCGCGCAATCGGGCTGAGACTGGAACGAACTGCCGCAGCTTCTTTTTTCAGCTGATTGGTCGACTTGGCACTGGCGCTCGAAACCTTCTTGAGATTGCGCTCTCTCTCACGAGCAACCGTGCGCTCTTTGTCCAGGGTCGCATCAAGTGCGAGACCATGCGCATACTGAGCGGCTTCCGCATCAACGGCCAATTTCTCCAGCCAAGTCTGAGCGTTTTGACGGCGCGCATCGAATTCCAGCTCTTTGCGAAAGCGTTCGGCTTCAACGGCTGCGCTTTTGATCGATTGGCCAGCCCGCAGAGCATCAATTTCGGTCTGCTTTGCTGCATTGCTCAAGATCCCGCCGCCGATGGCAGACAGCGATCTCATGATTGCGCTCACCTCCGCATTCACACCCGATAGAGCCGCAGCCCAGTTGAAAGTCTCCCCACTCGCCTTTTGGGTTTCCGAGACCGCCGCTGAAGCGGAGTGAATGACACCTTTCAACTGAGTAACAGCCGCAGTAAACGCCGAAGGGATCTTGACACCTTCGGGGTATATTTTCTGGATCACATCGAGTGCGTTTTGCGCCTGTCGTCGGATATCCTCCAACCCTTGCGCATTTTTCAGTTCATCGAAACCGGATTTGATGGCCATCACCTGCTCCGGCAAAAGGCCAATCGCCTGAGCCGCAATATACGCCTCATCTTCCAAAGCTTCGAAATTCTCTTGGAATATCTGCACCTGTTCAGAGGTCGCACCAAGTGCCTTGTTGCGCTCAAGCGCGCTCAGCGCATCATCCATTTGGGTAATGACAGAAGCCGCATCACTGAGGTTGGCAAACAGATCAAAGTTATCTGTTTTCAGGGCGTCCATGGCCCGCTTTACCGACACACCGGACAGATATTCATATGTTCGGCGAACATCTTCAGCGAAGACACCGAATTCCTCGATCAAATCGACGGTGCTACGGCGGGCGATCTCTGAATATCTGCTGTAGTCATCAAGCGCGCCCACTACCGCATCAACGGCTGACGCATTCAATCTTGCCTGCTCAGACATCCGTTCTGAGGCGTCACCCATATTCAGCAGCGTAGGTGCCAGGGCGGCACCAATTGCCAAAGCCGTCCCAAGCCAAGGAACAATAGTGCCGATGCTGCCACCCAGCATTGAGAAAGCACCGGCAGCTTGAGGAGCCTGCTGCGCAACCGCCCGAAACCAGCCGATCATCGGGCCAGAGACAAACACGTCCTGAATCTGAAAACCCACCTGATTTGCGATATACCCGAATTTGTTCACACCTTTCTGCGCGCCAGAGGATGCAGGGCCAACCGCCGCCAGATTTTGCTTCAGCAGCTGCAGCGTTTCAACGCGCTCACGATCAGATATCACGCCCGCTTTTTGGGCAGCGGTCAGGGTCTCAACGGCGGCTTCAAGCTGTTTTTTCCTTGCATAAACCGGGTCGATGCTGGCCCGCAGCCGCTGATAGCCCTGTGCAGCAGCCGCTGTGATGGCAGCTTCCTTCTTTTTGGCCTCAGCCATACGCTCTGCTGCAGAGGTCAGACCAAGATACTTGGTTGCCGCCAGATCCATGACGCGATTTGCATCGGCCTGACTGGCCACACCACTACTGACGGCAGTTTTGACTTTTTCGACAACCGCCTCATATTGCTTGGATTGAGCATAGACCGGATCAAGTGACGCGCGCAGGTTGTCGAAGGAACGGGCATTTCGATCAAGGTCAGCAGCCCATGCACGCGCTGACGCGGAACCGCGGCTGTTTGCCTGTACCAGCCCCATGACTGCCAGAGTGTGATCTTTGACCGATGCCTTGGTCTTACTGACATTGGTATCCCAACCACGTTCCATCGCGCTCATCGATCGCAGGGCATCGCGCGAGGTTTCGTCGAAACTCCCCCTCAAAGAGCGAAGAGAGGACCGCGTTGATTGCACGCCCGAATGGAACCCAGCAGCATCAAAGGAGGCAGAGGCGCGAACTGCGCCGATTTCATAAGCCAAAGCCATCACTCCCTTGGATGCCATTCATTGAAACGAAAAAACGCCCCCGATCAGGAGGCGCTTTTGAGAGCCGAAAAACCGGCCTTGAGTGTGTCGTTGATGAGCTGGCGCTCGTACTTGATACCGGGGTCTTTTTCCGGGCAGTCCTCATAGGCTGGAGAGACCACAAAGGGATCGCTGCCAAGGTGAAGCCCGCTCACATAATCGGCGCTCATAGCGCGCAATTGCTGGGCTTCCCAAGGTTCAAGATCCAGCCCCGCCGCCGATGAGAAAGCTTGGATTTCTGACCAGGCAATCGGCCTTGCACCACCCATCGGATCGAAGATGCACCAGCCGAGCATTTCCGGTGCCATGAAATCCAACAGGTATTCCACCCCGCTTACGTCTGGAAACCCGAATTCAAGTTCATGCTTTTGCCAAATCTTGAAACGATTTGACTGCCACTCTTCAGGACGTGCGGCAAGGAATCCCAGATGTCTGGAATAGAGCCTTAGGCGGTCGAGGCGTTTCCCAGAAACCCTGCACGCGAGGCGCTGAAGTCGCTCAGCTGTTTGACAAAGGCTTCCTCACTGGGGTGCGCGTTCAGCCGGTTCAGGTTCAGGAGCCATTCCGCATCCTCAAGGCCGATCTCTTTCTTGCCCTTGCGGATATTCTTGAAACCGATGATCCGGGGGATGATGATCTTTACCGCCTCGTTATGAAGGTCATCGAATGTGACAAAATCATCCTCGCCATCGTCTGCAGAAGGCTTTTCCTGGGCCTTGGCTTTCTGACGCATTCGGGATTGCTCACGCACCGACGCGGCCTCCTGGCCCTTCACGGTGATCAGGCAAGGCTTGCCATTATCCGCATAGGGATCTTTGTCATTGTCAAAGAGCGGTTTGCCTGTAGCTGCGCATTTGAGATGATAGTCCGCGCCCTGCTCTGAAGCCGCAACGCTGTCAAATTTCGTGAAATCCATGTGTGTTTTCCTTGTTGGTTCTGCGGTTCAAAAGGGCCGGGGGAATGAACCACTTTTCCACCCGGCCCAACCGTTCGCGAGAACGGATCAGACAGTGCTTTCGATGATCTCATCGGGCTGCAATTCGATCGTGGTGGGCGCAGTGACGACCTCACCACCCCCACCCACATTGGGGCGAAACTTCATGACCAGGCCGACCATGTAATAGACAGAGCCGTCCTGAAGCGTGATCGAGAAGTAGTAATCATCATCGCTGGCCAAGGCTTCTTTCATCAGGGCTTGACCGGCATCAGAGTTGTCGAGAGCGATGGTGGGGTTCAGCGTACCGTTGTTGAAAGTCCCCTTGCCTTTCTTGGTGCCGCGTGAAGCGAGCGGATTATGCGTCACGGCCTCCCACTCTTTTCCGAACTCACCAACATTGGTGACCTCGCCCAATACGTCGAAGCTAGCGGCATCGAAGCCCGCTGCATCGTGAGTGGCAGGTTTCGTTTTTGTGATGCCAACGATCACTCCTGACCCGGTTTGAAAACCCATGTGATTGATTCCTTCTGATGTATGGGAACTTGCGTCTTAGACGCCTGTTGAGGCTGTGCGCCTCTTACTCTGGCTTCGGCTGAAGAGCCTCTGAGAACTCAACGAGGACTTCACCGTCCACATGCGTTGCGTCGGCAACGATGCCCCGATAAGTGACGCCATTTGCGAGACTGAATTCCAAAACGTCACCGCGTTCAGGAACTGTCGATCCCTTGAACTTAGCGACAGGGTGGGCGGTTTCGTTTGCCCGCATCGGGCTACGGCCCAGCGTGACCCCCTCCACCACGGTGACAGGTGACTCCGGTTTGGTGCCAAGTGTGGCGCGCGACGGCTTGGAATGCGGGGCTTTTTCTTCTGCCACAGCTGATCTGTCCGCCAGAGCGGTTGATTTTGTGTCCATAGGAACAGTCCTTTTGCAGTGTTGTGAGTGCCGGACTACCGGCGTTCTATTCGCGCCAGGTCAGCGCAAACGTCAGAGAAACCCTTGCCGCCGCCGCAGGATCATTGCTGAACCCATCACGAATTGAAGTCAGCTGAACATTCAGGAGGGGACCGCCTAGATGGCCCTCAAGCGCCGCCCGCACATCCTTTTCAACTGGGATGCTCTCATTTACATCGCGGCCCCAGCAATCGATCTGGACAGACCCCCGCATAGGCCCGTTGCTGGCCAAATGTTGATCACGTCGCCCGCCAACCCGCGTCAATGACACGCGCGGCAAGCCCTGCCCATCGCGAAAATTCCCCCATTCAACCGGAACACTCAGAGCCGACTGGAGGAGTTGCAGGAGGTAACGTTCCATCATCGCCCCCGCGCGCCGCGACGGTTCAATGTGGCTTCAATTTCCTTGCCGATTTCTTCGGCAATCCCACTCAAGATAAGATCTTTATGGGCGTCCCAAGCCGGTCCAAGGCTGGGATCCGGAGCAACCGCGCCAACATATTTTCCGCTCTTGTGATATCGCGGTTCAGTTCCAAACTCGACCAGGTGAGCATGTGGCGCTGCCTCGGTAGAACCGACATACATCGTAACAGCTGTGTTCGATGGGCTGACCTTTGGCTGACCTTGGCGCAGCTTTTCTGATACCCCGAAGGCTTCCTGACCCGCACCGGCCCAGAGATTGTTTGCTTCCCGTGCCACCGGTTTAAGCTGTTTTTTCAACGCGCGGCGAATGACAGGCTTTCTTGCTGCGCGCGGCAGCGCGGCCAAGGAATCGTCGATTTCATCCACCCCGGCAAAATTCAAAACGGATTTCATGGGCGCTCTCCCTGCGTCATAAGAGGGCACTCTCAACGATGAGAAAAACCCATTTTTTGTCAGAGAGGGCATCCACTTCGCGCACGTTGTAGCGCGCGCCTGGCAGATCATCATCCGGCCCGTTTCCGTCGGGCAGTCCGGTGCCAACAGTTCGCATTCGCCAATCTGAAGCGATGTTAGGTGCGCATCCGATCTTACGGATTTTGATCTCAAAAACTGAGCGCCCTTGAAGGCGGGCTGCATCAACAACTTCGGACCCTCGCTTGTAGGTCACTTCTGCCCTACAAATCAGTGTCTCAAAAAAATCTGTCGCATGCCCACCATATTCACCCTCATCGCCCACTTCCGGCCGGTCAAACGCGACACGGATCATAGCGCAAAGGCCCGATATCGTTCAGTTAACCGATCAACACCCCGTTGCACTTGTTCAGGAATGCCTTTGGCTGCGTCCGCAAGTGGCTGGTCATAGTAGAACTTAACCAACTCGCGCGCTGCTGCCTTAAGATCCTCCGGCACCTCATCCACCGATGCAAACCCAGCCGTAAACTCTAACGATACAGCATCCGGGCGATCAGCAGCCAATGGCCACGAATGACCGCCAACAGCAACCAACTGGCGCAACCGGCCACGCCCAACCAGCGCGTAGCGTTCCGCCGGAATTGTTGCAACTGAACCCGCCTCTGTTTGATAACTCAGAGCCTCAACTGAGCGGATGCGCACGAAGGGCAAACGCAGGAATTGATCGTCAAAACATGCCCCCTTTCGCACCCAAGTTTGTGAGACCAGAGGAAATCCCAGCCCGCCGAAGCCATCCTGGTCTACATCCAACGCCGCAGATGCGGAGGCGATGGCTCGCGAGATTTCCGCATCCAGTTCCGGGTCCTCCCCTTCTGGTGAAATAATGCGCAGCTTGTCCTTGGCATCCGCCAAAGTGATGAGGTTGACCGCGCCCCCTGTAAGCCTCTCTAGCCACATCCACCGCGCTCCCGCTAGTCTTTGGGTTTGGCTTTGCCAGCCGCCTCTGACGGTGCCGAACCATGGCTTGCATTTTGTGGCGGCGCAGTCACCTTGTGTTCCGGCGCAACCTGCTGGCCCGCCCCGTCGCCGCCCGGTTCAGTCACCGCCTTAAGATCTGTTTCAACCGCTGGTTCACCTTGGCGCACAGGGGTAAGAACACCCTTGTCCACCAAGTGAGATACAGTTGCCTCTTTGGCCGTACGAACGTCGCCAGACCGATACGGCTTGTCGCCCAAGTGTGGGCGCAACACTTTAAAGTCCATGAAATGTCACTCCAAATTCGAGAGAGGGAAAGGCGACCTGCCGCCTCTCCGATTGATGAGAGAACGGGCGTTAGTCCGCCTGACGTCCAAAATCGCCATAGATGAAAGATTCATCACGATAGACCGCCAGAGCCAGACGCTCTTCCGCCAGGACAGTCACCTTGTTGCGTGTGAAATCATCATTCTGAAAGCCAGTTTCGATGCGAGACGTCCACTGATCGAAGATCTGAGCGCCCATATCGAAAGCCCCAACCAACACCTTATCCAGCGCCATGGCCGGGGTCGCGACCACCGGCAAGCCCCAGAGAGTAGGCGACAACGTGCCCTGTGGGTTGCCGATGATATATCGGCCCTCACCATCCTTCAGGGTTTCGATCCACGCCCAGTCCGCAGGGTGCATAACGATACCGGTGGCGGGATATTCAGCCAGCACCGCCTGCAACGCCATATAGCGCACTTTGTCAATCGAAGTCCCCGCTGGGAAACCGGCAGGTTGCGCAAAGGCCGTGGCTTGCGGAATGATGCCATGTAGATTTTCACCCGTTCCATCGCCAAACAGCAACTGCTGCTCTTCCTTAAAGGACAGCCCGTACAGCAATCGGTTGTCGATGATCGAGCGGATCTGCGACACATCGGACAAGGTCTGTTTGGAAGCCCGGATCCAGTGCGCGATGACCTTGGTGCGGGTCTGGATTTCTTCGATCTCAAAGTCAGATTGCGGCTTCAAGCCGCCCTCGGCAACCACATCTGCATTATTGGAAAACCCGGTTTCGCGGTCATAGTCGATGTTGGGCTGATCCGTCTGACCCGGCATCAGAAGGCCACGCACTGTCATCCGACGCTGAGGCAACGGTGCAATACCAGGCAGGTGGTTGGAATGCACAGCCGAGCCCATGCCGCCTGCACCACCGGTCGTGGTCGTCAGATCCGCCTTGACCATAAGTTCAGCGCTGTCGCTTTTGCGAGGATTATCCTTGAAGCGCTGGAAATCTTCGCTCTCAGTAAACTGACTGCCGACAGATTTGACTTCAGTCGCATTGCCACCGCCGGTGCGATCTAGCTTTTGTTCCAACTCTTCAAGACTACTCTTGAGTCCACCAAGCTCAGTCAAGGCATCATCGGCCTTATCTTTCATGGACTGGCTCAGCTTCTCGCCATCTTTGGCCTTGCCCAGAGCATCTTCCGCGATTGCCTTTACCGCATCAAATTTTGCTTCAAACGCAGCTTTCATTTCCACTGCAAGTTCTGCAGCAGATTTGGTTTCTCCCGACATGGGAAACCTCCTATGTATGATAGATTGAGTGTTGGGTCAGAAACCCATGAGGGTCGTTAGAAACACCCTCGCGTCAGTTTCCGCTACAGCAGGATCCCCCTGCCCTTTCAGGTGGACGCGCGCGGCACGCTCCGCCTGTGAATTCGAGAGGCCAAGCCCCTTGACCGTTGCCTCGAATTCCCGCTCCGTCAGCCGGGCCCCGGCCTTGAGCTTATCAATGAGATCTGAAGGCACATCGCCCTTGCTGGCCACTCGCGCAGTCGGCAGCATGGGAAAAGTCACCAGAGACACTTCCCAGAGATCAACCTCTTGCAACACGCGATTGCCGCCGTCGTCTTTTTGCGCACTGATGGTTCGATAACCGATCGACAATCCGTCTATCGAGCCAGCCTTTATCAAAGCAACCGCCTCTCGCCCTTTCTCGACCTCGGTCAAAATCCGACCCTTAACCCAAAGCCCACGGTCATCCTCGCGCAGCTCCTCCCAAACACCAATCGGGTGTGAGGGATCATGCTGCCATAGCATTTTCACCTTGCGACCTTGTGCAGCCAGCTTAGAAAGGCTCGCGGCATACGCACCGGGGGCAACAATATCCCCGCCTTGATCTACCTCTCCGAACAGACTGGCATAGCCCTCAATTGCACCATCTGATCCAGCCGCCTTCAGATCAAAGGCCATATCTTTTGTCTCAATGGACATCAGCTTTCTCCTGTTTCTGAAAGTGGGATATTCTGCATCTGCATCCGTACGACATCACCGCCCTCGACAGGTTTGCGACCTTCCAATTTTCGGACTTCGTTGATCGTCATCCCACCGATTTGGATCATAGTTTGATAAAAGCTGGCACGGCTTTCACTGTCGCCGCGCAGCAGCCCATCCATATTGATCCGCGCCGAAATCCCTGCCGCCCGATCCGAAGGTGTTAGAAGCTGTTTACGCACCGCCTGCTCAATCCGCTTCACCCGGCGGCGCAGGTAAAACTTGGTGAACATGAGCACCTGCTGATCCACACTGGTCGGCCAAGCTGTCGACGCGCCGGCATGCCCGATCAAAACTGGCGGCACCTGAAAAAAACGGCATATTTCTTCTACAGAATACAGCCGGGTTTCAAGAAGCTGCGCATCCTCAGGTGAAATACTCACCTGATCGTATTCCATTCCGCCTTCAGCGATGAAAGGTTTACCAGAATTCGCCGCGCCGACATATTTTTCCACAAGACGCTCAGTCGTAGCGCGCTGTTCCGGCGTCAGCCATTCCTTGAACTTGATCAGGGCGGAGGGTCGCAAGCCATTTCTGAACATGCCAGCAACAGTGCGATCTGCTGCTAAAGCCGAGGAAAAAGCTTGCATCCCGTATCGCAGTGTCGACATCCCACCAAGAGGGCTTCCCCCAGGTCCGCGAACGTGAAACACATCGCGATCAAGACCATTGAAGGGCTTGCCATCGTCCGTCCAGCGATATTCGAGCCGACCATCCTCACGACGACGTACTGACATCAAATCTGGATTCACCGGGTATAGTGCAACAACTTTGTCACCACGACGCTTCACCGAAGCATAAGCATTCCCCCACAATTCCAAAGAAAGATTCATGAAGTCCCAGAAATCCAGCGCTGTCTGGTCGTAGTTCGGGCTTTCATAGATCACCTGGTGCAATGGATGCGTGCCAGCAACCTCCGCAATCCCATCTTCCGTTTGGCGCACGACCTCAAACGGCAAGGATGACAAGGTGCCACTGATGAGGTTCGCACACCCCCAAACCGCCGAATGCCCCAAACTGGAATGTGCCGAAACATGCTCACCGGCTGCACCGACGTTCCCATCCATGCCCCGCTCATCAGTCCACTTAACAACGCTGTCGGATTTTCGCTGCAGCCCTACTGAGGCGAGCACCTTCGAAATCAAGGTCATGTAGAGGCTCCGAGTGCTGCAAAGAAGCTATTGCGACGATCCGCTTCATTGGTGTCTTCAGGCACCTGACAAAGCGGCCAGATGGCGTTCATGGTGGCGATCATTCCATCAATGGAATCCTCAGGCACCTGTTTGGTCGGATAGATGTAGTCGCCGCCCTGCACCTGCTTTTGCAGAGTGTTGCCTGCCATCCAGGTCAGCACTTCATTACCGTCATTGATCACCCTGTGATCCTCAACACTGGCAATCAGCTTGTTAAACGGTTCATTCAGGTTGGCCGCCCTAGATCGCAACTCAACAGCAGTAATCCCCGCGCTTTCCCAATTGGCGGCCATCTGTGCCGCAAAGGCGGCATCATAGACAACCATCTCAACATCAAGCGCCGGCACATCAGACCAACCCCAAGTGTCATCACCCAACCCGGCAAGCTGCATTACCAGAGCCTCAACAATGTTGAGATCTAGCTCCGCCCCCGGAGTGGTGTAAATCAAGCCACCTTTTTTCCATCCCCAAAGATGCTCGTTTCCCGGTGCATCCACCACCTTTTGCGGCAGGAAATGCCAGCTAAACAGGCGATATAGCTTACCATCAGGGATCAATGCCACAACGCTGGCAGGGTCTCTGCGAGTGGCCAGATCCACGCCGATATAGGCCTTGTGCCCACGATATTGCGCGAGCGTCATACTGGCGTCCTCACTGGCCCGCCATGCCTCCATATCGATGGCTGCAGCGCCAACACTGGTCCAAATATCCAAGTGTTTTCGCAGAAACTCGCCCATTGCTGCCGGACTAGCCGCTGCCTTTTCCCACTCGTCTTGCATGTATTCCAGCGACTTTGCGGTATGCAGACTAGGATTGGCCTTAGCCCAGGTTGCAGGATCACTGGGTTCGTCACCTTCATCGGCTTCAAAGATTAGCCCAAAATAACGTTCGTTCTTTCGGTCGCCATCCAGCAGGCTCTGCAGGTACTTACGCTGCTCGAAACAAATGCCACCAGTGTTATAACCTGCTGTCGTAATGGCAATCAGCAACGGTTGCTCACGCGCCCCAAGGGCCGAAGCCATAGAATCCCAGACATCACGCTTATCGTGCTCGTGCAGCTCATCCACGATCGCGCAATGCGGATTCTTGCCATCCTTGGATTTCGTCTGGCTCGCAATCGGCTGGAACACCGCCGCCGGATCCTGCGTCTTTATCTTATGCTCTTCGACCGTTAGCCCCAGCACCTCATCCAGACCCACACCGTCAGCCTCGCCAGTCACCGCCATGACGCGCGCCGCATCAAAGACAATCCGTGCTTGATGCGTCGATGCCGCCGCCGAATAGACCTTGGCACCCGGTTCGCCATCTGGTCCCAGAAAGTAGAGACCCACACCAGCTAATAGCGTGGACTTGCCATTCTTGCGCGGCACCTCAACATAGGCTGTCCTGAAGCGTCGCAGCCCCGTCACCATATGACGCCAGCCACCAATCTGGCTGATCATGAAGGCCTGCCAAGGCAGCAACGTCAGGCAATCACCGCGCGCCGCCCAGGCTCCCTCAATATGCGGCAATGCCTCGATAAAGGCACACATGTGCTCTGAGGCCTCGCCATCGAACACATAAGGGAACTCATCTGTTCCGGCCCGCTTAAGATCATCTTTGAACCGTTTGCAGGCCTGCTGAATCCGGTGGCAGGACGGTACATTCCCAGCCAAAACATCATCCGCCCAATCCAGCCCGCGCTGGGTCACCGGCGTTGAAAACGATGTATCCAGCATCAAGACGGACCGCGCTTGCGCGTCAGGGGGCGGAAGGGGGTAATAACCTTACCGCCTGACGTTGCTTCCTCTGACGTCGGCTCGTCGAGCAATCCCATGAAAGAGGTCTGAGTGGACTGGCCCTGCTTGGCACGAACATAAGGCGTTCCGAGAAGATCGCGCTCCAAGACCGCGAGCCGGTTTTCATGGGCAGCGCGCTGCTGTGAAAGCCCGGACATGAAGTTTCCTTCGCACGCATCAAAGCCCTCATCGACAATCATAACCGAAAGCCGGTCGAACGCCGCGCGATGGATAGCGTAGCGAACCACTTGCCCAAAAACAGGCTCATCAATCAGCCCATCGCGCTTCAGATAGCGCAAGAGACTTTCACCATGCGCCTTCTCGACGTCGTCAAAATGAGGAGGCCAGCCACCAAGTAGGTTGACAAGTTTTTGAATGTCCGTGCCAGTGTGAAGCATACCCCCCCCCTATAAATTTGTGCGCGGAAAAATCTGATTACTAGCGCCGGTTTCAGCCTTGGAGGTTCCAGACTTTCAGAGCCCCCCTCCCTTGACAGCGCGCCTCTCAGCCCGCTGCTTCTTAATGTCGTGACAGCTCTTGCAAAGTGACTGCAACGCACCGAACCAAAACAATCCATAGTCATCCCGGTGCGGGACCACGTGATCCGCGACGGTAGCCAATCGCTTTGAATGGTCAGGACAAAGGCGACACAACGGCTCGGCATCAAGTTGCTTCAAACGCCTGCCATCTTTGCCCCGCCAACCAGCACTATTGTACCATTTGCGGCTCGGTCTCGCGGTTCGCTGCTTTACCTCAGAGGGCCTGTCTCGCTCCCGCTTCTCCGACCGCGCATGCGCATCACAGTAGCCAGTCCCGACCTCGACCAGGCGGAAACATCCCTGATGCGCGCAGGGCTTCTTTGGCATCCAGCGCCCCCTTCGCAGATTTCAGATGATACAACGCAAAAGCGCCCGCCGGTTTCCCGTGGGCGCATTTCGTGATGATGTACTATTCATGCCTCGCAGGTGACTTAAGTGTCAACACCCTTTTTCAACCTGCCAGATCATAGCCCTGCATTCTGTCCAGAGCTGCACAGAGAGATAGGCGCAGCGCACCAACTGCCTGCCCGTTCTTTGCCCAGCCATGCGAAGCCAAGACGCCTTCCAGCGGCAGATCGCCAAGACACACCAAGTCAACAAGTCGCCGAACATAGATGGCCGACCGCTTGCGCCCGCCGTTCTGTGACGGACGAATACGCCGCACTTCCTTGGCCAGCCCATCGCCGATCCTACGCTGCAGCGCGCGCAACCGGTGGAAGTCACGGAAGATCGCCTCTTCCCGATCACCGCCGCCACCACTGGAATTGACCGCTTCAAGGGATGAACACTTGACACCCGATGTGCTCACCCGCTCCACCAGCGCGGCATAGTCTCGGCCCGCACTGATCTGCCCGGACGTGAACGGCGGCACATAAGGCTGCGGATCTTTCCCCTCTCGCTCCAACCGATGCTGAACTGCCCGATGCGCCTTACGCGCGGCGCGTTCCATTTCATCGAACACATCTGCGACCCGCGCGGCATCCTTACCTTCATGCCCTGACTTGACCGCCGCAAAGCCACCATTGCCCGTCGCCCGGATTTCTCGCGGTGTGAACTGGATCATGGGACCACGCCCCGGCGCCAACCGGATTTCATCACCACAGGCCAACGGCACAGCGCAGCGCGCCTTGATCGCGGCAATTCGATCCGCCTCAGCCTGTAGCCGCGCGACACCATCGGGCGCGACGATCACCACATGTTCGGTCATGCTGCACCCCCGCTCTCGACGATCGCAACAATGCGCCGGCACTTCTCTGCTGCCTGCGCCCGCGCAGCCCGCAGCCGTTGATCTTCATCGGATAAGACACCGCCGCGCTGTTCGGCCTCGGTCATCCGAGTGATGCGCCGCTTGACCTCAACTGACCGCTCGCGGATCTGGCGCACATCGTATTCGCGCGGCCACACCCGATGGCTCCGCAGATGCGCCAACAGTTCCGGCGCGAAATCCTCCGCCATCGCAGCCTTGCCGAGGGCACCGCCGAACACCGCGCGAAACAAGGGCGATGCGTCATCGGCGGGCGCTTGGATCTGCGCCGCCCAGCCCAGCACCTTGGCGGCAATCGGAAACCGATCCTTGCTCTTGCCGCTGGGCATTGATCGAACCTGTTCGGCCAACGCCTGCAGGTTCAGATCCGTCATATAGGCCAGCTTGCCGCAGAGTTCGTCCTGCATCACCTTGAACTGCGCCACGGTCATTCCCGATGGCTTCACCAACCCCAACCGGGTCAGCGGATCAATCAGGTGCTCCCGCACCCGCTTTTCGCCTGCATGCTGCTCTCTAGCGTCCATGTCTGCTCTGCCTTTCTTCTAAGCAATTCCAAGTTATCCACAGGCGTCCCGCCAGAGTTCTGCGCTAGTAAGGTGTTCTGTATTATTCTGTTTTGTGCTGTTCTGTTCTGTAGGGCAATTTCACTTGCCGGGTGAAATCGTGCTGAAATGTAGTGAAATCATTTCAGTTGTATTTCAGTAGGATTTCACGTGCGCCGATGCGCCGACAGCGGCGTCACAGCGCCGGTATACCCCAGCACCTCGGCCATGGCCGCGCGCAGGTTGTCGGGCGTGATGTAGATGTCAGCATGATCGAAATGCTCAGCCAACATCTGGATTGCACCCTTGTCCGCAGCCATATGCTCGGGAACACCCATTTCCTGCATCTTGGTGCGGATCTTGTGCCGCTTCAGCGCCATACGTGAGGAATCCCGCGCAGCGTCCCTGCCGCGCTTGCGCTTGTACATATCCTTCACCACGTCCTCGATATCAGGATGGCCGAGGCGCTCGCTCATTGCCCCCGTCCTGGGATCTTCGACCAACACGGTGATCCACCCCTTCAAGACCCGCGCCCGCACCTGCAACCACTCATCCACGCTGCGAAACCGTGCGAGGTCGGCCAACTCGATATCATCGGTCGGCAGGGTGCCTGCTGGGTCCTCCCGCATGGCCTCTGCCTGAAGGATCACGGCGGTGCCGATGTCTTCCCGCCGCCCCGCCATCACCGAGGTGCGTACGAAGGAAGAACCGAGGAACTGATGCCCATGGAACGGAAACCAGTCATGTGACGATAGGGTTTCCCCCAGTTTCAGCGGCCATGGGTCAGGCATCGCCTGCACCACGTCATTGATTTGGCCGTCCATTCTGACCTCCCTGCTGCTCAGTGTTTTTCTTACGAACCGTCTGAAACGCACGCCCATGCGCGTGGCTGTGTCGAACGAACTCAACCCCGCCCCGACGCTGCAGAAGCAGCCTGTCCAGCTCTTTGAAATCGGAGTCCCAGTCGGCAGATTGCTCACGCCGCTTGGCCACCTGCTTACAGCCATAGACCACAGTCGTATGGCACTGCTGACCGAGGGCCGAAGCGATGGCCGAGACACCCAATTGCGTATGCCTGCGCAGCATCACCATCGCCATTTGACGCGGCCAGGACACTCGCCGTGACCGGTCAGGCCCGATCAGCACATCCGCCTTCAGCTGATAGTAGTCGGCGACGGCCTGGACGACCTCGCGTGACATCAAACGGCGCTGCCGACGTGGCGATGTCCGAGACGCGCCAGCCGGGACCGAGGCGAGAATATCAGACATCAGGCACCCCCATTCAGCAGATACACAGGCCGCATCGCGCCCAGTCCGGTGCAGACAGAGCGCCAGACCTCTGCCGACTGACGCCAACCCTCGATCGGCGGCACCACGACGATCTCGGCTACGCGAGAAACTGGATCAATCTCAGCGCTGGCCGCGCCGGTCTCAAATGCCGATAGCGCAGGCGACAAGGGCAGCAGCCCTGCCCCACTCAACAATCCCGCCCATTCCGCCGCGTAGTCAGCGGCCAACACAGGACCGCTGGGAAAGTCGGAATAAGGCGTGGCGAGGCAGGCGATCCGCCCCCGTTCGCGCGCAGCAACGTCATCAAGCGTCACGCCTGCGCGTAGCAAATCTGTGATACCCCAATACCAGCGCAACCAGACCCAATCGGGCCGGTCAGGAAACGCCAAAGCGCAGGACTGAAGGTCAAGCATGGCACCACCCTTGGGAAAAGGGGCGCGCAGTGCAAACTGCACCAACGCGCCAAGGTTCCATCAGGGAGGATACGGGGGCCACATGCAGGCGCGCCTGCCCCCAATCGGCGACGAAGCGAGGGTGGCGGCCCTCTATGCCCACTGCGTTTCTTACAGAGGTAACCAAATCCGCATAACCAACTGAACGAGAGAACATCTGGTGCTGAACTATTGTCCATTCCGTCACGCGGGACACGTACCATTGGACACAGGGTGCTCCCCGAAAACCGTAAAGACAGAGTGAAATCAGCAATCTTCCACGGGGAGAGCTAATTTTCATATTACGGATCGATATCTGATACTTACGGTAATCTAGCCCTCTGAAAATTAAAGGCTTCGACAACCTTCCACAGCGTTTATCAAATAATATGGATTGAGAAACGATGGAGCCACATTTGATATTTTGTGTGCTGGGACGACGATTCGCAGTCATCGCCCCAGCTGAGGAACCCGCGCACTCATGCAAAGCGCGGGACCATAGGATCGCAGGCACAATACCACTAATGCCCTGTGCGGTCCGGCCAACCACGTCCCGAAAGGAAAAACCGACATGGCTGACTTGTTTGGGGAAGGACCCCCATACGAAAGACACCCAATTACGGGTGTCAAATTGAACGTCACCGCAAAGAAGCGACCTGCACTCGATTTCATTGAGGCAGTCACTGCGCACATCATGTTTTTTCAAGGTGTGTCGGTCACACTCATTGCGCAGAAACTGGGCACAAACCCAGCCCGCGTTGTTGAGGTATTCAAAGGTGAAGAACACCCGGACGCCAAAACTGAAGCCTACAGGCTTCTGAGAGCAGCTTAATCTAAGAAGCCATACCATCCAGGGGGAAACGGGGACCACATGCAGACGCTCGTGTTCCCAATATGAGCACCAATGAGGGTGGCGGCCCTCTGTGCCCTCTGTGTTTCGGCAACCGGCTGGATGAACCAGGGTGGAAATACGAGGTGAACCCGCGCAAAGAGTTGGCAGCGCACAGATGCCCGATACGATCCGTTCCGCAATGCGCCAAATGAAAAAACCGCCTTGACTGACGCCTGTGCAGACACCGTTCATGGGATCCTCTGTCATTTCACAGTCTCTTTTTCAGCTTCAGCAAGAGCATCGAGAATAGCCACGACCGTTCCATGCGAAGGACCGGCGATCTTCCCGCCCTCCAAACGGCAGACATAGTTGGAAGAGGGGAGGCCTGCACGACGGCACAGCTCCGCCTGTGAGAGACCAAGTTCCTCACGTCGAGTTTTGATGTCTTGAATGCAGTTTGTCATTTTTGATGCCATTTATACATTAAGGTATATAAATATACTCGAACGTATAACTGTCAACGCCTAATCCGTCTTGCGCCCTATACCGATACGTACTACCGTTTTCGTTGATTGGGAGAGCTAAGCCGAGCACATGGACAACGCCGCAAGAAACAGACTGAAAGCAGCCCTTGCGCATAGCGATTGGACCGCTGACGCGTTAAGCAACAAGCTTTTTGGAACAGCGACTTATGTTTCTCGCGTTACGACCGGTCGTATTCAGGATCCGTCACCGACACGCTTGCAAGCTATCTGCGATGCCCTTGAGGTCGACATTACCTTCATTTTGACCGGCCGATCTAGCTCTCCAGACCGTGAAGAGCTAATCAACAGTCTTGCGAACGCACCTGAGAGCGTGATCTCTGATGTTGCTGAGTTTGTTCGGCAACATGGCCTTGTGAAGAAGTAAAAACCTTCAATCTTTTCAGATAGAACTGACGTATGGCCCGCAACTCACTGTCGGACGAATGGACTATTGCGCTAGCGATGTCCTGAAAACTCGTCATGCGTGTGGCCTCACTGTCAAAATTGATATTGATTTATACATTTTGGTATACTACCTAGGGGATAGTTATGGTCAAGGAATTTGAGATGAACCCTCATGTAAAATTAGCCTTTGACACATTGTCGCGCTTCTCAGATTTCGGATGCGCAATCGGCATTTTGTTCAACAATGGTCATCCAAAATACTCCCACTTCACTTATCCTCCCACATTCTTGGAAGCCTACCATGAGAAGGATATGGCCCTAAGGGATGCCACCTTGAGGTACGGTTTGACTTGCAATGGTCGTATCGGCTGGTCTGAGCTGGAGAGGCAAGGTTGGGACGCGGCATCCTTCGAACTGGCAAGGTCATTCGGAATTGAAGACGGTGTTTGCTTCGCTCTCGAAATCGAAGGGCACAAGACCATTGCAAGCATATCTCATCGCAAAGGTTGCCCGCCGTCGGATGCCACTCTCGATAGATGCATGGACGCGTTGAGCCTAGCAACTTTGAGTTCGCTTGAAGAACGCAGGACGCTAAAACTATCGCAAGGAACTTTGGATTATCTGTCGGCGATTTCACAGGGTGGAAAATTGAACGATGTCGCCGAAGTTCTGGGACTAACCTACTCAGGCGCTCGCGCAAGGCGGGTGAACGCGCTTGACGAGATTGGCGCCAAGACAGACGCCCAGGCGGTTGTAATAGCTATCCGTGAAGGTGCATTCAGCCCTTACCGAACGGTATAGAGAAAGTCGAAAGCTTAAATCTTAAACTGCTCTTGGATTCTAAATTCAGGAGTAGAAAAATGATTTCAATCGTCGGACCAAACCCCTCCGAGGTAAGCCATCAAAACATTCTGGACTTTATGGCAATCAGGAAGGAGGAATTTGTAGATCGACTAGGATGGGATCTCGTCCATACGTCGCAAGTCGAATGGGATGAATACGACCTCCCGAATGCTCAATTTATAGTAGCATATGAAGATGGAAAATGTATCGGTGGAGCCCGACTTATGCGCACCGACAGCATAACACCTCGGCGCCAGGGGCAAGATCTGTCCTACATGCTGGCCGACTTCCTATCGGGCGCTCTGCCAGTTGACTTCGATCCCGCAGCAATGAAGGCCGAGTTACACCCGAGCGCTGATTTATGGGAAATGACCCGCTTCGTAGGAAGCCCCCATATCACTAGGGTAATACTTGCCCGTGCAAACGAATACTTGGCTGAGGTTGGGGCCCAGTCAGTCTTGACACTGTCCCCCCGCCTAATGCCTTTGGCACTCAGGCGACTGGGATACAAAGTCAGCGTGTTGAGCAAACCCGTCACGTTCGATGGCTTAGAATATGTCGCACTGAGAACCGATATTCGCAGCGACATGCGCAGAACTGGCTAGGGCAGCTTCTCACATTCATCACATTTGTACCTGTATGTATATTTACGACTTGATTTATACCATTACGTATATTTATGTACATACAGGTACAGATTTTGAATGGAGTACAGCGTGGACGATGTATTTGAGACAAACCCCGCACCTGCTAACGCCACAGGCGATATTGAGCGGGACCTACTGACCGATGCGCTCGACACTGCGGGCAACCCAATAGCGCACTGTAACAATTCAAATAAATTCATTTGGTCGTGGTCAGTCCTGAAATCCGCCCGAGGCCAGCGCGTCAATTTCGATAAGCTTGATGAACCCGCGCACCGGATTGAACCACCCAGCAGGATCGCGGACCGCATCCGACGCCACATCGCCGCGACAGGCCTTCCCGCCCGTCCGCCGGCATTGATAGCCCAAGGCGCGATCGCATGACCCGCCAGCCCTTTGCCGAGATGCCACCCGCCCAGCAGGCAGGGATCCTCTGCAATGATCCGCGCTTTCAGGAATTCGCCGCACAGCGCAGCGGCTTTCCCGGCAAATCGCTAATGTCCAGCGCCGCCGCTGAATATGTTCGCATGATCTGCGGCGTGAACAGCCGTGGCCTGCTCAACAGCAACAAGGCCGCTGCCGATCGCTTCGCCGCCCTACGCACCGAATTCGACGCCTGGACAGGCAAAATATCGACCCCTTACCGGTGATCGGAGCAACCATGCAAACCAGTGCGCATACCCAGCCCCGTGTACCTGTCACAGGTACACAGGACGCGCCAAAGCAGACCATCAAAAGCCTGAAAAAGATTGAGATCTTCGGCCTCAAGGCGCTGTGGCTTCACTTTGCCGACGAAATGGACCTGCGCCGCCTTGCAGTCCTTCACCTGCGCATCCGCAGAAAAGAACGGGCCCTGCACGAACTGAAGGAAGAACAACGCCAGATCAGGAGAAAATGCACCCGCCGAATGCAGCGCGCCAGAAGCAGCCGCTGACCACACCCGCAGCGCCAACCCTAAAAGCCGCCCCCCTTTGATGGAGCCGTTACCATGCGAAAATTCAATGCCCGAATTGATGACCGCCACTTTCAGGAAATCCATCATGCATTGGGTTGCCCGTGGCCGGATGAGGTCATGGGCGAGACGTACCGCAACTACTTCTGCACTGGCGACGACACCGAGACTGCGGAACGAATGCGCACGTCCCCGCATTGGACCGGCGGTAACAAAGCTCATGGCTCGACCTATTTCAGCGTGACTGGTGAAGGGCGGTCGGCTCTGCGAGATTACATCCTCGAAAACCTCCACATCCCTGCGCGATATGCTGTGACCTACAAGGGCCAGGGTGATTACCCTCCAAGCTTGCTGCCCGCCAAAAGCCACTCTGCCGCAAGGTATGCGGCATACCTCCACTCGGAATGCGAATGGCCCTTGGTGGAATTCATGGCCGAGATCGCATCGGTCAAGATTCATTCCCGAGCGATCAACCCTCACCTTTCCACCTAACCCCGAAACCGGAGGCACCATGACAGCGTTCATCGGACATCACTACATCAGCGACGAAGGCGCCAACGTGCTCAACGTGATGCGGATTGGCTCGAGGTTATCTGCGAAGGGCGCTGAGCCCATCTCAATCCTCGCCAGGGTTCCAAGCGATGAATGCGGATGCCCAGAGGAGCTGTGGCGCATCGATGGCCTCGATTTGCTCTTTCACTTTGAGGAGGACGGGCAGAGCGAGGCATTCATCTTCGCCGGAGATTGGGAGATGGAAACCACCCTGCAGGCGCGATCTCTCGATGATCTGCGCGCGAAAGCATTCCAATGGTTCGCGGACATTATGGATACCGCGGAAGAGTCCGAATAACCCCAACCTCTAGGAGTTGCACGATGTGGGAGCTAGACCCAGACGAACCACCAGCAACCGACGAAATGGTGCAGGTGCTTTGCGAACAACTGCACAACGAGACGGGAGCCGTTTCTATCGGTGACTACGGCGCAGGCGAAGAGTTTGTTTCCATCGGCTACATCCGCGCTGACAACATGCAGTGGGAAGTTGCGGGCTGGAACATGAGCCAGGACTGCTGGACCTCGGCAGCAGGCTACAAAATCGTAGGATGGAGTCCGCTTGCCAGCCCCAAAGAACCCTAATTCCAACAAACCCCAACCCCGAAACGCACCGAAGCGCCCGCAACCGCACCATACGCAGGAACACCGTGACCAAGCCTGAAACCGTGAAAGTGGGATATGCCCGCGTCTCGACAATAGAGCAGAACCTCGACATGCAAATTACAGCCCTCAAACAATACGGCGTCACAGACGCCATGATTTTCACCGACAAAACGAGCGGCGCGAAGAAAAACCGCCCAGGGCTGCAAGCGGCGATCTCAACCGCGGCGGAGACTGGTGGCGAGTTCGTGGTTTGGAAGCTGGATAGGTTGGGCCGTACACTGCTGGGCATCATCGGCGCGATGCAGGTGTTTGAGGCTAACAACGTCCTGCTGGTCAGCCTGACAGAGCGCTTCGACCTCGCCAGCCCGATGGGCAAAGGCATGTTTCACATCATGGCAGCCTTGGCACAAATGGAGCGCGACCTGATCAGAGAGCGCACCATCGCAGGCGTCAAAGCGGCCCGTGAGCGCGGCGCGCGTCACGGCAGACCGCAAACAATGACACTGGAACGGAGGGAGAAGGCCGCAGAACTTGCCCTAGCGGGCGTATCAGCGACCAAGATAATCCCTGTGATGAAGGCAATGCCCGGACCCAGCATAGCCAAATCTCGCGTCTATCAATGGGTCAGAGACTTCAAGGCACAACACGAATTGCCAGCCTCAAGAAATACTCAGAGCATTATCGGGAGCCAGAAATGACACAGCAACTCATCGCCGTAGATGCCAATGCGCTCGCAAGCCTCCAGGATGAGCTGACAGAAATAAAGCGTCTCCTATTGTCCTCGAAAATCAGCCCGCCAGCAAAATGGATCACAGTCGCGGAATATGCGCAAAAAGTGGGTAAATCCGAAGCGACCGTAAGACGATGGATCAGGGATGGCCAGCTTGAGCGAAAGCAAAAGTTGGTCAAGAACCCAGATGCCTAGTCCAGGCGCTTGGCCAACTCTTCAGCGCTTTCGTTATAGTAAACACGCAGCTGCCTCAGATCCGTGTGCCCTACCATCCGGGCCAGCGCTAGTACGTCAAGCTTTCGTGAGAGCGCAGTGATCGCCGCATGACGGGAATCGTGGAACGTCAAACCGGTGACATCCGCCCTATCCCGCAACTTCCTAAACAGAACATCCAGCTGGCGAGACGAAAGACCAAACACCGGATTGAGATCCGGCAAGGCTCGTAGCAGCTCAATCGCCTTGGTCGACAACGGAACCTCTCGCGGCCTGCCATTCTTGGTATGCGTTAGCAGAGCCACCCGGCGATCCAGATCAACCCGATCCCACTCCAAGCCAGCAATTTCACCCGCGCGCATTGCGCTCTCCAAAGCAAACCTGAACGCATGGAACGCCCTCGCTGTTGCTTTGGTCAGATCTTCACCCGCACTCAACTGCATCGCTTCGATTTCGTTGGCAGTCGGCAGCCGATCACGGGGCTGCGGTTTCGTAGGCTTACGCACGTCACTGAGTGGATTTGCTGCAATCAGTTCCCACTCCCTCCGCGCCACGGTCAGAACTGATGACATGAGCTGCATTTCGCGGATTACACTCGCGGGTGCAACTTCCTTTAGGCGCTGATCCCGCCACTTTGCGAAATTCTTGGCAGACAAATCCTCCAGCCGGATCTTGGCAATCTCATCTCGCCCGATCTTTTCCAGCCGTATCACCTCCCAGCGATGCCCCCGCTTTGAAGGCGAGACCTCGCGAGCATAGCGCTCAAACAGCTCGCCCAACGTCAGCTTCGCCGCAACCTTGTCGTGGTTCAATATTTCGAACTCAGCCCGAGCGGCCCAGTCTTTGGCCTCTTGCTTTGTCGGAAATACCTTTGACTTTCGGACACCATTGCGGGCAACCTCGGCCCGATATCCCGATTTTAGCTTACGAATAGACGCCATGAATTACGCACCGTGCGGAAAATATGCGTAAACGAATACACATTCCTGCACATCATGGGTAGCCACTCAGGCAAGCAAAATCCGTAACCACCTAGATTTGTATGAATAAATATTCAAACATGTTCAGTTCTGTTTGAATGATGGTGCGGACGGCGCGCACCAACATTCCGTCCGACTATATCCGTTTTTATTTGCCCGTCCACTGATATCAGGCCATAAATTCCACAGGCTGTCGCATTCTGTCCGCCCCTGTCCGATTGCAGCGGGGGCCAGTTTGGGGGCCAAAGTGGGGGCCAAGCATGGCGAGAAACAAGCTGAAGGCGGTGGAAGTCAAAAACGGCAATGGCAAGCTGTTCGATGGCGCGGGGCTGTATCTGCTGAAAAGAGAGGCCGATAAAGGCCGCTGGATCTACCGCTACAAGCACCAAGGGCGCAGCCGGGAAATGGGCCTTGGCCCCTACCCTGCGGTGAGCCTTGCAGAAGCGCGCAAGTCTCGCGACGCCTGGGAGGCGGCGCTAAGGTCCGGCGAAGACCCAATTGCGACCCGTGACCGCCAGCGGGCGGATCAGCGCGCAGAAGCCAGCCGGTCAGACCCGACATTCGCAGAGGCCGCAGAAACCACCTTTGAGGCAAAGAAGGCGGGACTGCGGCGAGATGGTGCAAGCGGGCGCTGGCTGAGCCCGATCAAGCTTTACATGGTGCCGGCCATCGGCGGGATGAGAATGTCCCAGATCCACCAGACGGACATTCACCGGGCACTGGCGCCGATCTGGAGGAAAAAGCACCCTACCGCAGAAAAGGCCATTCAGCGCACCAAGATCATATTTGAGCATATGCGGTTCTCAGGCGTGGAATGCGACCCGTTCATGGTGGACATGGCTAAGCACATGCTGGGCGAGGTGCGGCACCAGATCAAAAAGACCCCCGCGTCCGCATGGCAGGACATTCCCCGGATCTATGCGGCCTTGAACCGCGATGACGCATCCCACCTCTGCCTCCGCTTCAAGATCCTGACGCTTGTTCGATCTGCCGGGGTCCGAGACGCCCGGTTTGCCGAGATAGATGGCGACGTGTGGACGGTGCCAGAGGACCGGATGAAGGGCAGTGAGGGCAAGGTTTCTGATTTCCGCGTCCCGCTGTCATCAGCCGCGCTTGAGGTGGTTGCAAGGGCCGAGAAGTGGAAACGCAGCGCCTATATGTTTCCCGGCGGCCGATCCGGCGGCATATCTGACGTTGCAATCGGCAAGGTGTTCAAGAAGATCGACCCGACCGGGACGCCCCACGGCCTTCGCACCAGCTTTAGGACATGGGTTCAGGATACCGACGCCGCGCACTATGACGTTGCGGAAACCGCCCTATCTCACATCATCGGCGGGAAAGTCGAAAGAGCCTATGCCCGGTCTGACATGCTGGAGCGCCGACGCTCACTCATGGAAGCATGGGCGCAGTTCGTGACAGGGGCGAAAGAAAACGTGGTGCCTATTCGGGGTGGGGCCGGGTAGTGCCGGTGACACGGTGAACCTCACGAATGACGCCCTTCTGAATGGCCAACAATCGAGTGACGGTTTGATCCGGTCCCGACCCGAACTCTAAGCCGATGTTTAGCCCAGATTGTGAAGGGAGCGCAGGGGCGATAACCGCCGCGCTTGCCGCTACCAGAAATGTTCGTCTATCCATGACCTCGCTCCTATCACTTCTAGTCTTCATCTCTCGTCTTCGCCTCACGAGGATTGATGACGAAATTCAGCGCCATGCGCAGAGACCGGACCGGCCCCACCCCGAACGTAGACATGCCAGCACCCCATGACGCCCCAGCGGGAAGATTCCCACGCCTGATGCACTCGCGCGCCGCGCCGTCAGCGAGTTGAGCAAATGTATTTTCAATCTGTATTTCCTTGGTCAGGCCATCTTCTGCATAGAGTTCTGGGACCTCTGTCTTCGCCTCAACCCTCATCAGCAAGCCGCGCCGTCGCGCCTCGATCAGAATTTCGTCATCACTGTATTGATTTTCTAGGCGCAATAGGCGCTCGTCATAATCCATAACGATATCATCCGGGGTCCCGTCGCCAAAATTTACTTTCATCGCCTCGCTCCTATTTCGGTTTGTCGGTGTCTGACTGGGCGGCTTCATCGCGATCCAGCTTTTCACTGATGGCAGCGCGGACAAACTCCATCCAATGCAGCTCTTGCGCGGCGAGGTGATCGTTCACGCGATCCCACTGCCCCGGTGTAAGCGTAACCTGTTTGGGACTGCCAAACTTATCCTGCGCTCTCTTAGGTGGTCTGCCCACTGTGGCGGCCTCAACATTTGCTGCGATCATTCGTCTACCTCGCTTTTAGTTTCCGCACGATTTTTTATCCATACAAAAACGCCTCAGTTTCAATGTTCATATTTACACGTGTTTCTATATATGTAAATATAATCTCACAAACAAACCGGAGAGACCATGAGTGAAGTTTTAAAATGCGATGCAGCCGGTTGCGGGCATGTCGAACAAGTGATGCACATCACCGCAGAACACGTAGGAATGCCGTGCCCGAAGTGCGGGTCCAACTTGCTCACGAGGCAGGACTGGGAGGCGTGGCGGCCAATTCAGGCGCTGATGCTGGCCGCTTCTTCTCTGGACAGTGCCGGATCGGGCGAGAAGATCGAACTTAACGTTCGGGTGCATGGCGAAAAGACCTCAATCGAGATCACAAAGCCAAAGCCCACCTGACCCTCTCTCTGCGCGTAGCCCAACTGGATAAGGCACGGAACTTCTATTTCTGAGATTGCGGGTTCGAATCCCGCCGCGCAGTCCAACCCCGAAACGCACCGGAGGCCGCATGTCACCCCAGAAGCCCCGTTTCAATGACCGGATCATCAAGGATGGATTTCCTGATGGCTGGTTCATTCAAGATCGGATCTGCCAGAACGAGGCGCTGCTCTGCCGGAGATCAGATTTTTCGCCAGGTGGAATCACGTGCATCTGCACCCGCCCACGCGCAATGGAAACCGACGACTGGGTTCTGCATGCGCAAATCATCGCCTTCGGATTTGAGGCGGAGAACAACCGCCGCATCCAAGGGCGCAAGTCCTGCTAAACCCAACCCCGGAGGCACCATAAACTTGATGGACAGACGAATTTGGCCCTGCCCTCACAGGACGAAACGAAAGCGCTTTGCAGCCTTGGCTATCACTAACGATGGTACAATCATCAAGCATTTCCCGACACGTTTGGCGGCGGCGCTTTGGCTAAAAACCAAGCGCGAAGCGAAGGCGCAATCATAATCTTCGCGGCCAAATCCAACAATCCCCGGAGGCACCCATGGGAAATATGAGCCGCAGAGGCTTTCTAGGAAGATCCACCGCACTCGCTGCCGCAGCGATGATGCCAATTCCAAAAGCGATGGCGCTGGTGGCGCAAAGCACGCCTTCGCTTCAATGGTTTGCGGTAGGAACCGACGAATTCCTCTACCCATATCTCGCCACCTCTATGGAGAACGCGGTCGCGCAATACGCCACAGAATACGGAAGAACCGTAGGCGACGAATGCCCTGAGTGCGGAGATGCCTCCTGCTTCGAGCACAACGACGACCTCGACGCCGCGCTGCCGTGGATCAAAGATAACGGCTTCGCGTTCGACAGCGACCTGCCGGTTGATCGCGATCCGAGCCTTGCCGAATGGATCAAGGCCGGGTGCAATGTCCCATGCGAGGCCTGCGATTATGGCGAGCCGACGGAGTGCAGGATGTTCGAGGGGAAGGCCCTTTGCGAGGAATGCCTGCAGATAGCGAGGACCGATAGGCTCGACAGGATTGTCGGGACTGCACCGGGCACGCCGATCAATCAACCGCGCTGGCACCTGTCCAGCTAACCCCCCTTTGATGGAGCCAAATATGCACAAAGTGAAGAAAGGTTTCTATGCCATGAGAGGCGTCTGGAAGCACACTGAAAACCGTGATGGCGACACAGCAACAGCCAAGCTTGGCGACTTCACTATTCAAGTTCAGGATCTCGACGGTGACTTTGCTGAATACGAGATCAAGAACGCGAACGGTGAGCAGATCGCTAGCGGGCGATGTGCTGGTTACGACGACTTTGAGGCATGCAAGGCAGCCGCCTGGGCAGCAATGACCCACATAGCCTAGCCCAGAAGGCCCAACCCCGAAACGCAAAAAGCCCCGCTCACTGGCGGGGCTTACACGTTGCAGTCATGCGAGTATCTGTTCTCGTCACCCATGACAGCCAGTTATCCGGTAGCACCTCAGGATCACCGGGCATTGTCGCCCGCGCCTCCCCGTAAGAGCCGCAGCCCGCATCACCAGCTGTCAGAGTTTCGCCGCAGCTGCTCAATGTTGTCAGGGCGGCTATTACCCCGCAGATCTTCCACTGCCTCACGACCGGCCTCCTTTCGCTTTGCGCTGTCCTCCAGCGTCTCGATGTACGTTTCCTTGCGCCCCTCCGCCTTCTGTGACCGCCCATAGGCCCAGATAGCCGCGAGGATCGCCCCAGCGGCCACCAGATAGCCCCAGGAGCGGGATAGGAGGGCGGAGATCACAGATGCCACCCTTTGCGCTTGGCGAGGGCATATGACGCCTCAACCAGTGCGCCGATCAGCAACGCACACACGGCAACGATATCGGGGTCTGCGGCCAGTTGTGCGCCGACCTGATCAGAGCCAAAGAACAGCGCCCCCACGACATAACGCAGGGCGATCCGAGCAAGCGGAGAGAAGTTCATCATTTGCGAAAACCTTTCAGCAGTGAATTGATCAGAGAAAGCCACCAAGGGCGCTCTGCCGTGGCCAGTTCCGGTTGCGGCTCTACGTCGGGACGGGCGACGTGCGCCCTTGGGGCCATGTCGCCTTTGCTATATGTGCTCCATGATAGCTGCCAATGCGGCCCATCTTTGAAGCTGGTCCAGTCTCCGCCCCATTCGATATCGACATCCAGTTCCTCGGCGGCTTCCTTGATAACTGGCGCAAGCTGGTGGTATAGCGGCCAGTCCCATGACACCTCCCCGTCCAACAGAGGAGCCACGTCAACTGCATGCCCGGTCAAATGGCGGCTATTCATAGTCTTTGATGCCCCCGAATTGACCAACTGCCGCTGCCGATTTCTAGTTCGCAGACCCTCCAAAACAGTGAAGTCCACAGGGCTGCGGCTGATTGCAAGTTTCATCACCGCCACCAAGTCTGGGTGGATGCCTCTCATTCGCTTCATGCTGCGTTTTGAAAAGCTGTATGACATGCGTTATCTCCATGCGAAGAAAGCCCGCTGGCGGGCCGTCTGGTTCGATTGTTAGTGGTTTATTTCCGGCGGGACGTAATCCGGGCCAGCACCCTCAGGCACAAGCGCCTGTTGGGATAGAACGCCATTTCCGTCACAGACCACCGGGCCTGTTCTTCGTCGCTCAGGGACTTGTGCATGGCCTTGAGGTGCAGATATGCCGCCAGAGCGCCGCCGCCCTTGAACAGCAGGTCAAGCCAATTGCCAGCCCCGCGCAGCTGCGCCACGGTGAGCCAACCGAGATTGACCGCTGGATGCCCCAAGACCTGCCAGAAAGCCGTATTCCCGACCGCCGCAAGGAAACCGCAGAAGATCGCGGCCTGTAACCAGCCCGGCGCGTCAGGATCAGTCCAGCGCGTTGGTCTATACGCCCACATCACCAGCGCGCCGTAGAACAACAGGGCAACCCCAGCGCCCCAAGAAACCCAATCACCCATCTTTTGTCTCTGCCCCCCGGCTTATCTCGATTGTCTTGCGCAGGAGGTCGCGGCGACGCTTCGCCATCTCATCCCGCAGCTTGTCCGTGCGCAGTTCAGCCCGCGCGAGGGCGGCTTTCTTTGCGGCGGCATCAACCCCGCGTAGAAACTGGGGCCACTTCATTGCCCCCGCTCCCTGTCGTACCGGTCGATTGTGCGAATGGTTTCGACCAGCTCAGCACTATGTTCGCGCTCCCGGTCTAAATGCCGGTCGGTTTGGAGGCTGTTGCGACGATAGAGGTGGCCGACGGCGTAGGACAGGGCTGCGATCACAACAGCGCTAAGCCCACCTCCGATTTCCTCGATGAATAGGGAGAGGTCCATGGTTACACCGGCGGTAGCGCTAAGGTGGCCGCGCGCCATGAGTCGCCACCGGAACCACCAAATGAGCCTGGATCTTCCGCACCTGCAGTGCTGATTTTCCAAGCCAGCATAGCTGTAGCAGTGCCCCCTGCTGTGAGGCTTGCCGTGCGTGACCCTACCAAATCGAAGCCAACGGGCGGTGTTACATCAGTAACCGCGTCATCGTCTATGGCCCCGCAGGCAAGAACCAGTGAGTTTGCAGCGAAACCGGACCTTAATGGAGGGTTAGGCATACCTGTTGTACCATTGATAGAAGAAGCGGTCACGCCACCCGGATTAAACCCCCTGAATAACCCAAAAACCCAGCCGCAATAGTAACTCGGACTATCGACAGGTATTGTATTGTTGCTCGTGATGCGAGTGTTTACACCGTCCCAAGTGGCTAGAAGGAAAGCGGATCCGGGAGATTTGCTTGATTCAGATGATATTTTTTGTGCATTCAAAGAACCAGACGTGTAGATGGCTGAACCCAAGTCGTTGCGGTCCGCAGCCCCAACGCCAATCAGTGCATCGCCGACCTGCGCGTTGGGAAAAGTGCTGGCGAAATCCCAGTCTAAATACGGTCCTGCCGTGGCGACTATTGTAGTGGAGCCAACCAAAGGCCCGCCACCCCCGCCTTGGTTCGCCGCGATAAGCTGAAACAGAAAATCAACATCCATATCAGAACCCCAGTGCGCCGAGGAAGATGTCGCCGCCCTCACGGGTAGCGCCAATCAACGTGATTGCGTTGAAAGACGACGGAGGCGTATTGTTCGGCCACCTAACCGTCTCCGTAGGTGAGGCAATTGTCAGCGTATGGGTGTCGGCTCCATCAACGCGGATCATGACCTTGTCGCCCTGAATGAAGTTCACGAGGTTCAGCGTCCGCGCCGCTGTCAGTGTCACCGCCTGAAAGTCCCCGTTGCTGGGGTCAACATCGGTTGCCGCCCCAAGGTCTGAGGTCTTGGCAACCGCGCCAGCATAGCGCGAGATACCCCCCTCGACGGTGATTTCAAGGGTCGCGTTATTGCGCGCCTCGACATAGCCCAGATCAGCGCCGCCAGACATGGCCATGCCCAAGCGGCTGATCCCGATACCCACGCCATCAGTTCCAGATGGGTACAGGTTCAGCTCACCAGCATCGGTGTTTTCCTCGCCGGGAACGCCTGAGGCGATGAACTTGGCACCGTCCGCCGGGGTCTGAGAAATCAGGCCGGAGCTGCCGCCGTCCAGCGCCGACAGATCCGCCGTCAGATCGCCGCCGACCGACCGGGTGAGCGTCAGGATATTGGTTCCGCTGTCGAACGAAACGCCGGTTACAACGCCGTCAGCCGATCCACCACCGCCCACGGCATAACTCTGAACGCCAACATACTTGCCGAGGAAATCTACCCAAAGGAATTCCGTGACCTGGAACGCGCCCCCGCCGATCCGGGTATTCCCAACGCAAAGAGAGTTGTTCACCACGTCGATGTATGTGCCGGCATCAGAACTCAGACAGGCCAGCCAGTAACGCCGTGCTTCCATTTTCTCCACAGTCAGGGTGCAGGCGTATCCGGCAGTGTTGACGTAATACAGGCAGTCTTGTTGCGGGGTGAAGTTGTGCGGTTCATCAGGCAGGCGAATGCACTCATCGACGCCCACAGGGTATTCCCCGGCAAAGGACGTGGCAGCATCGAGCAGGGACCGCATTGCGCGCGGGTCAGGCTCAAGAGCGACATTTACGATATCGCCATTGCGCATTGAATGGCTGTTGTTCACATCCTGCGCCGATCCATATGGCCCCTCAGGACCGCCGGTGCTGACGAACTCGACCGGGACGCCGCGCAGCTCGTTGTCGCCGTTGCGGTTGTTGGCGGCATGGACGCGATATTTCAGGGTTCGCGCGCCCGTGGTGGCGTCTTTGTAGACCTGACGAACCCAGATCGACCCCTCAAGGCTGTTCAAGGTGCCGTCCAGATCAAGGGTGGTGACAGACGACCATGCGCCGCCGATGGGGTCAGTGGCCGAATGGATCTCAATATTGCGGTTCGCGCTGTTCTTGATGCACATGTACCACGTGTCGTCATCGGCCTGCGTAAGGTCAGGCTCAAGCATCGCGGTCGTGGTGGTGCCAACATTCATCGCGACCGGCGGGCCGAATGTCAGCGTGTCGATATCAAGGCATTCAGCAATATATGGCCGGAATGTCGGGGACTGATTGCCGAACCCGTCAGTGTAATCGTCCTGCGTCCGAATGCTGATGGTCAGATAGACCTTGTCGCCGATGTTGTGGAGCCGTGGCCCCCACAGCAGATCTGCCGCACGGGTCGCCCCCGGAAGCGTTGTCCCGCGCACCCCGCCAAAGGCGTTGCTGCCCTGTAGCTGGCATTTGATGTTCACCGGAGTGCCAAGAGCGCTCAGGACATAGACCGAGAAGTCGTAATCTAGCCCATCGCCTGCGGTTACAGGCATCAACCATGGGTCCATGCGGCGACGGCGCGCCCAGAATGGCTGGCTGTCGCGCCCGCCGGTTGTCGCGTCACCCGCGCCCCGGATCACAGGGAACTGGTTCAGGCGCTTGAGCGTCACCCCGTCATTGGAGAGGTGGAAATACTGCGCGGTCACATCTTGGTTTTTGAACGCCGACATAAGGAACAGGTTGTCAAGCTGCCCGCCCTCGCGCCGCAGCCCATCAACGTCGAACCCCCACAGGGCGCTGTCCAGACCTGTCGCGGTGCTGTCTACGGTGTGGCTCGCACCATTGCAGAAAACCCGCTGGCCGTCGCGCAGGTCACCACGCTGGATCGCGCCGCGCAGCTTGTAGATGTCGGAGAACTCAGGCCCGATCTCGAACGCCTTAACGCCGCCAATGGTGGTTAGATCAGGGTCAGTTTCCGACGCGTTAGTGACGATGTATCGGGTGTTTTCCGTCTCAGCGCTGAGAATGGTCCCGACCGGGTAGCTATCTGTTGCGTCCGCGCGCAAATCGGTCCCGTTGGCGAATGACTTGATATCGCCCGCGCCGCCTGTGCCGTCCGGCAGGGTCACGGTCGCAAGGTTTCCGGTCAGCTCCACATCGCCGCCGATCAGGTCAATCGCGGTCGCGGTGCCCAGCGGGTTGCCATCGCTGCGGATGTTGACACCCTGAACCGCCGAGGTGCTGAGAGCGCTTGCCGGGACGCGGGAGATATCGCCGTCAACCTCGACCAAAACCGTGTTCTCAGGGCCAAGCGTCTCGACCTGCGGGAGTTCGTTCGCGTTTTTCTGCGGTGTTCTTGTCATGCTCTATCCCTCAGCGAAGCTCAGACCAGTTTGTGAAGCCGCCAGTTGTCCGGTAGAAATGATCCGGCGGAATTGTTGCAGAGGCTGCGGTTTCAAACGAACCCGGCGCGCCGAGGGTGGCGATGGTCACCCATGCGCTCCCGTCAGTTGAAACCTGCGCAAGACCACTGGTGGACCCGTGGACCATCCACTGAATGGGGCGCCCGGTGGCGTTCTGATAGGAGGTATTGGCGTTGCGCGACCCGGTCAGGTTCTGCCAAGACTGCCCCACACCCAGCGCCTTGCCGTCTACCTCAGTGCCCACAAACGCCTTGACCGACTGCTGGCTGGGCGCGGCGGTTGCGCTGTCGCTTGCCATGTCGTCCTCATCGAGAAACCCGCGTGTGGCCACGGCGCCAAGGCCAAGAGTGGTGCGGGCCGACGCCGCGTCAGACGCTGCAATGAGAGACTTGCCGTAGGCCGTGACCGCGTTCCAAAGCCCGGTAAGGTTCGCAATCGCTGCCTGCACGTTGGTCGCGCTGTTCCCGGTGATCGGGGTGAACTTCACCAGCCCCGCGCCGGTCTCGTCTGTGGTGGTGACGTGCCAGTTATCTGACGGGAACCCTGGCAAGCTGGTGTTCGTGTCAGGATCGCGGATATCCAGTTTCAGAACCTTGTCCGTGAACACTGCGATGAAGTTGCCCGCGCTGTCCGCCACCAGAGGCGGAGGAACCACAACCGTTCCAGCCTTGTCCGAATAGACCGTCAGAGGGGAAACCGTGCCCTCCTTGAAAAAATACGCCATTGCACCGGGGACAATGTCGCCATTGCCATCCAGCGCACGGGGCATCAGAACCCTGTTCGCCATGGTTTTCGCCTCTATGTGGGGAATTGTGCGGACCGCTCTGGACTGGCGGCCTGTTCGTGATTAAGTTGTGTGGATGGATGTTTTAGACGCCCCGGCGGCCTTCGTGGCCGCGACCCTCCTCCTCGGCTTCATCGGCGTAAGCCGTCGCATGGATCGAGAGGAGACAGCACGCGGGAAGGTAAATTTAAGCACGAACCTTGCCTTTTGGGCGTTCCTGTTTGCCTCTGCATATGGGGTATTCTTCCACCTCGAACACCCATTCTGGGGTGACGTTATCGCGTCCTTTGTGGCAGGGCTGATCTTCCTTGGCCTGTCAGTTCTCGCAGGCGCTGCACTCCGTCACTTGCGAGGGGAGCAATCCCAGAAGTAGCCGCCCCGGCAGGCAATGAGAGCGGTATTCTCTGCGGAACCTGACCGGCCATCGCATCCTTGAGGGCATCAGCGCCGCGCATCGCTGTCCGGTCTGCCGCTGATTTTGCCGCCGCCCCCGCCGCCATGATCGGGATCGTCGCGCCTCCGGTCTGGATGCCGCCGAAGATATGCAGGGCCATCATCAGGCCGTTCCCGTTCGGTGACAGCTTGCCGACACGACGCAACACGTTTTCAGACGCCGAACCATGCACAAACTTGCGCATCATATCGACCTCATCAGCGCTAAACCAGCGGGCCTTGTTCGGGTTGTTGATGATAGAAGTGACCGCCTGCCGGTACTTGTTCAGAATGTTACCGCCGGATCCGGTTGAAGCTGTCTGATCAGCAGCCTTGCTGAAGGCATCGTCCAGAAGCTGGTATTTTGCATACCGGGAGTTGGCAGCGCGGGCCAAGCCCATCAGGTCGCTTGCCCCTGCCCGTTCATCAATCAGGTCATCAAGGCTACGGATCGCGTCAAGGATTTGAGGCTGATCTTTCGCCGAACCATACCGGCGCCACATATTCTGCCGGATATCATCCAGCTGAGAGAGCGTTGTGGGTTTGCCCTGGCGGTTCTCCAGAACCCGGAGAACCGCGCGAGAGGCATTATCCACTTCCTCAACATAGTTGCCGCTGTCAAACACGTCTGAAACGTTCTGGTAGAGGCGCTGCATGTCATCGCCGCTGAAGGTTTCGCCAGACTGATCGACCGCACGATATGCAGCATTCTTCGCAGATTTGAGCGTCTGGATCGTCGGTTTTTCCTGTGACCGTTGGAATACCCGCGAAACGCCCTTCGGAATGCCAGTCAACCCGTCGATCACCTTGGGTGCAGCGCCGCCGATGATCCCGCCAAGCGCCGCAGTTGCCAAGCCGTCAATAGCCCGGTTGCCAGCCCCGCCTTCACCCTCTGCAAACCCATAAACCGCCCCCGAAAGCGCGCCAAGTGCGGCGCCAGCCCCAGCCCGGCCCAACTTCGACTGCATCATTTGCAGCAGCTTTGCCCCGCCAAGACCGGGCAGAAGTGCCGGCGCAATCTCTGAGGCAAAAGAAAGAACAGGGTTTTCCTCCCGGAACTGTTCTTGGTTCTGACGGTAAAAATCCCGACGCTCCTCATAGCTGCCGCGACCCAAAGCCGCGTCGAACGCAGCCGCCGCCTCATCCCCGACGATGCCGAGGGTCGCGCTTTCGCCCGCCGAGTTGAGGGCCGTCCCCAGCTTTTCGCCGGGGGTCATAACCCCGTTATCCAGCCCGACCACATTGTCGATCACGCTTGTGATCATTGTTGGATCGCCCTGCACGACGTCGTTCAGATCGACGCTGCCTTGCTGACTGCCCATGCCGGGGTTTTGGCCTGCTGGCGAGGTGCGCAGGAGGCCCATCAGATCAGTGTCAGCAGGGTCCGATTGCGGCGCTGGCGCGGGCTGTGTTGCGTATTTCTCCCAAGGCCCTGCGGTCGCCTGTGGTGCGGCAGACTGCGGTGCCTGCGGCTGTGTTCGGTATTTCTCCCAAGGACCGGCCATTATTCCACCTTCACCCAATTTTCAGGATTGCCCGGATCACCGCCTTTGAAGCGATAGCCGTCCTCAGTGACGCCCGGTTGTGGCGCCTGGAGCCCACCAGATTGTGGTTCCGGCTGTTGCGGGGCCGCGCCCTGCTGGTCCATCCGGTCAACATAGGCTGCGCCGGGGCCAGAACCCAAACGGATACCTTCAATGGCGTTCGCCCGGTTGCGACGCTTTTGCTCGATCACCTGCGGGCTATCGCCCGGAACCGGGAAATACTGGATTTCGGCGTTCTCAAATTCCTGCGGGGAGATGACCGCGCCACTCTCGCGGCGCAAGATCGCGTTGATAAAGTCGCGTCGGGCCTGATCGAACCTCTGGAATTCCTCGGTGCGCATATAGTTGCCAAGGCCAAGGGGTATTGCATCGGCATTCTGCTGCAAAAACTCAAGACCCTGCTGCTCCAGCTCGTCAAGGGTCCGGCCCGCATCCTTCACACGAATTAAGAAACCAGAGTTTATCCCCTCATCAACGTTCAGATCCGGCATGTCACCGCCGCTCTGCCCGCCACCATATTGCACCGTAGTCCCGTCAGCCGTTGTGACGCTGAACCCCTGACCTTTCTTGGCCTGCGCATACTGGATGCGGTCGAGAGGCTGGCGGCCTGCGGCCCGTTCCTCTGCGGCGTAGCGCCCGTATTCGTCGGCAGGCTTCGGCGGTGCATTCAGTTCCTGAACCGATTTCAGCTTGTCCAGAACGTCGCCATACATCGCGGCGACTGTCGGGAATTCGTCAAGGCTCTGCAATGGCTCCTCGCCAACGGTGCCTAGAAGCTGGTTCAGGCCGTTCAGATCCCCGCGCTGATAGAACTGCATCCCCTGAGCGATACCCTGTTCCACGCGTGCGGCCTCTGCGGCCCGCTCTTGCGCGCCAAGAGACGCGACATAGGCTTCCGCCTCTCGCCCCATTGCAATCCGGCGCTGCTCCATCATCTGCGCGCGTGACTGCATGTTTTGCTGTGCGCTCTGCATCTGAACCGCCTGCATCGGGTCAAGCTGGGCCAGCGCATTCAGCGCCTGCGGCTGACCGGCTGCGATATCCGCGCCCTGCGTCTGGAACAGGTTACGAAGCGCGTTCTGGCTCTGGACTTGGTTCGTCTGCTGCGCGGCTGCCGATGACCGGGCCAGCGCGTTCACGATATCCGGCTGTTGGGACATCAGGGGCAAGCGGGTGTCGAGTTGGGCCATGTGCTGTCCTCAGGTGAATTTGAGTTTGGCGCGCGGTGTGACCTGCGTCAGGAAGTTGCGCGGGTCGATTTGCTGCATTTGCGGCGGCTGCGGTGGCTGTTGCTGGGTTAGGGCATTCACAGGCGCTCCCTGCTGGCCCATAGGGGCCGAAAGCGCGTTCTGCAGGGGCTGGCCCCCGAAATCACCGCCCGCCAGCGCGTTGGCCGCCTCTATGCGCCGGTCAAGGTGCGGAATGCCGGGGCGAAGGAACTGCTCGCTGTAGATCCGCGCGGCATCTGCCGGGGTTTGGGCTTGGGAAAGTGCTGCAGCGGCCCGTTTCTCGGTGTTGGCCAGCTCCCACATCGTGAAGTCAAGCTGCGTGTTCAGATCGCCCAGAGGCGCGCCTCGATCTGCAGCGTAGCTCTCAAACTGACGGCGGCGCGGGCCGGTCCACATGTTCAGACCGTAGCCACCTAGCGACCCGGGAACCACAGGGTTGTACTCGTTGATATCCGTCTGAAACCCGTCGCTCTCGATCTGCATGTTACCTGCAGCACCGATTGCGATATGGCGCGGCATCCCGCGCGCGACCAGACCGTTGATAACGTCTTGAGCGCTCGCCATGACCTACCCCCAGAACCCGCCAGAAGCCCAAGGCGCGCTGAGAGCGTTCGCAGGCTGGGGCGTGGCGCCGCTGGTCTGGTTTTGATAGTTCCAGATCCCGACGCCCTGGTTGATACCGTTGGATAGAGCGTTACCCATGCCAATTGCACCCGACGCCTGAGCGTTCCCGATGCCGGCCAACGCGCTTCCTGCTCCGCTGGCGTAATTCGCACCGGCATTGGCGATGTTGCCCGCAGCGGCTTGGCCTTGTGCAGCCTGCCCGGTCAGTCGGTTGAGATAGTCGCTGTAGAAGCTGCCCGCGAGAGCGTTACCGCGATCCTGCTGTGCCTTGATGGTCGCGCCGCTGAACAGGCTCCCTTGGCTCGCCGCGCTGCCGTCGATCTGGTCCTGAGACGTCTGAAGGACATATTGTTGATACGGGGTGGCTTCAAAGCCGCCGTATTCGGTCCCGCCAGTCGGGTTCGCCTTGGCATAGGCATCAGCTGCAGCCCGGTCGCCGAATGTCTGCTCTCCGACCCGATATCGCGTCACATCTCGCGGGCCGTAGTCACGCACCTGTTCGGTGTATTCATCAGACCACCCGGCGTTATGCACAACGTCCTTCAGAGAGCCGTCGCCATAGACCTGATCGGTGAACTCAACCACCCTCTGAGGATCGCCGCCGATCATCGGACGGTCGCCGCCCAATAGCTCAAAATTCAAGACGTTCTGATAGTTCAGGCCGCTGTCATAGAACGGCTGAAACCGCTCTTTCGTCTCATCGTAAATGCGGCCTTCAAGCTCAAGCTGGCTGTTTGCTGCCCGCTCTTGAGATTTCGCTGCCTTGCGCGATGAGGACGCGCCCAGAAGCGAGGATCCAATCCCTATTGCTGCTCCAATACCCATGGCCCCAGCTCCTTCATGATTACGTTTCCGCTATCCAGCGTCATTTTTCCGGTCTCTCGAAAACCAAGGCGCCGCGAAAAGCTCAGTGCGGCGCGGTTATTTTCAGCGGTCCAGCCGATTATCAGCTGCGGGCGCTCAGCCATCCAAAAGGCGCGCAAGATCGCCCGCGCAGGCTGGACAGTTCGCCCCCAAACTTCAGGCTTCACCCCGTAATGGGCCATCCAAACGCCGGGCCAGTGATCAGGGTGAAAAGCGCCGCAGACGCCATCGCAGGCCCAGTATTGAAAATCGCCTCCGGGCAGATCCTCAGGCGTGATGTCGCTCGCTTTTTGCTGCGATTTGTGGTGAAAGAACTCCCGCGCCTGATCAACAGATATGCGGCCTGCCTTCATGGGTGCTGCGCCTCCAGCGCCTCGACCTTCGCTTGCAGCTCCCGGATCGCCTGCGCCATCTTTTCAAGCGTGATCTGCGTTTCCATGGTGCTATGACCGTCCGGCTTGACCAGCGGGACGTTCGCCTGTGGTGTTTCAACGTTGATCATGCCAGTTCGATCTCCCCGACCGCCTCAATCGTCATATCCGTGTTGTCGCTGAGGGTGATTTCAAAGTTGGCGTTGCGGAACTGCCCCAGAGAGCGCCAGCGCACCACCTTGTCATACTCCCCTGCGCGGCCCATCGACCGCACCTTGTCCCGCGACCACGTTTTGCCGCGGTCCTTCGATACCCGCAGAGAAACCTTGCTGTCCGTGCTGACTGTGACGTCGTCGCCAGTGGCCAGAGCGGTATAGCCGTCCGTCGCCATCATGTATCCGCCGCCGATATGCAGCCCCGGTGAGCGCTGAGCCGTCAGCGTGGAATTGCCCACCGCCCCGATCAGGGTCAGGCGCGGGACACGGAACCGATTGCCGTTGTTGCGGATCGTGCGGGATACGGCCTTGCCAATCAGCGGCTGGCCGTCATCGCTCGGGATGCGATCAAGGCTGAACACCCGGCCAAAGGCTGAGCCGACGAAATCAGCGCCAAAGGCCTGCACCGAATGCGTGGCAGACCACGGCGTCAGGCTTCCACCCTCGGCGCGCTCGTGCCATTCGTCCATGACCATGTCGTAAACCCACGCCTCTCGGTCAGCGAAGCGGATAACGCAGAACTTGTGGCCCTCATCCTGATAGTAAAGGCAGTGGGTGGCGTCTTTCTGCTCCAGCGCCGTCTCAACGCCGCGCGTCGATACAGGCCGCATAGACCCGCCGGAAACCAGATAGGCAATCCCATCATTGCCGACGAAGAAAGCGCCGTTCGGGAACTTGATAAACAGGCCAAACCGCAACAGTCCGGTGTCCATGTCGCCGCCACTCATCGGTGCAAGGAAGTTCTCTCCGCCGGTCTGATACCAGCGTTCGATAGACCGCTCTTTGAAGATCCAGTAGATGCCCTGGATCACGGCACCGCGGATGATGTTGTCGTCGGTGCTTTCTGCCGTCGCAAAGCTGAGCCCGTCAAATGTCTCCGGCTCGGTCACGTCGGACCAGCCGAAGCGCCGGCCATTCAGTTCCGTGATAACAGTTCGCTGGCCAAGAAACTCGACAGAACCAACGTCTGAGAATGCGCCGGTATCAGGCTGCGTCAGCGTCTCGCCATCCCAAACGTAGTAATCCCCACCGGCCGTCACGACAGCGGACCCATTATTGCCGGAAATGGACACGTCACCGTCAGCCGACACCTGCCCCAAATCCGAAACAGTGCCGTTGCCGTCGATGCAGGACAGGTCCGCGCCGGATACCGCGAACACCTTGCCCGCTTCCTGCTCCATCGCCCGCAGTGGCGCCGATGCCAGATCGACAAAAGGCACCATGCCGGGAACGCGCTTGAGGATGGGCTTATCGCCCGCCTTCTCGCGGTAGATGTTGATCAGCCGCGCCGGATCTGCCTGCTGGTTGTCGCCGTCCTGTCGGCTGCGCCCGATCCACTCAACGCGCATCAGATCAACCGTCCAAGATGCTGCTGGAATTGCGGCGAGCAACCTTGCTCGGAACCTCAGTCAGGCCGCGCTCAAAGGAAACGGTGTCGATGGTCATATATGCCGCCTGAATTGCTCGAAAGAAGTCGTCAGCGTCGAAAAATGGCGGCACCACAAAATCCGGTGACAGCCGAGTTGCCAGCATGTAGACTACGCCGTCGTGATACTCTGGCCCCAGCGAAAACACATCCGACAGGCCAGCGTCCGTATGCTCGATATCCACGCTGCGGAGCTTCCATTCATGGAGCATGCCATTCAGCGCTTCAATGCCAACTGCGGCTTCGTCGCCGGTCGCCTCGTCATCGAGTGCAACCACGCCAGTCTTGCGATAAGCGCGGTTGATGATTTCCGCCATTGTGGTCACGCTTTTGCGCCCTTGAGCTTGGCAGGGCTATCCACCCAGCCCTTGGGCAGCTTCCCATCGGGGAAAATCTCGCCAACAGGTTCACCGTCAGGCCCGGTCTTATAACCCCAGGCCGGGCCTTTTTTCGCCTCATCTGTCATGGTTTTCGCCTCATCTGTCATGGGAAAGGCCGAGGCAATAAGCCCCGGCCCATCTGTTAGCTGGTAAGGCGCGCACCGAGGCGGGCGTCCACGGTTTCGGCCTTGTAAAGGATGTCGAAACGGAAGGTCTGGGCCAGAGTGTTACCGTCAACAAATTCCGTGCAGGAGATTGTGACCTTTTCGCCCGACTTGGTCGTGGTCTTGACACCGGAGCCGTTGGGAATATCCAAAGGCCGCGTGACAAGCGCAATCGCCTTGGGGTTCAGAAGCAGGGACTGCTTATGGACGCCATTGGCAGAGCCGGTCTTGACGGTAATCGCGGCGTTGTCCGCCGGAGCGGCAGAAACGGTCTGATACGCACCCGAAGTCACAAGGGGCGGCGACAACTGAACGGTCGCATTGCCAGAGCCGTCAGAGTTCACATCGGCTTTCACCACGAAGGTCTGAAGGCGCCCGGTGTCCTCTTTCGAGACCGGGTTGACCGCGTTCACGCCAGCGATAGTGATGACATCGCCCTTCTTGAGAAGACCCGTACGAGACGCCGACCATCCATCAGTGACCAGAGGCGACGAAAAGCTCTGTTTCGCAGCAGCATAAGTCACATTTTGAGCCGCGCCGTTCACCAGCGGGGTCCCGCCATGGTTCCCGACGGTGTGCGTCGGCGCGTAGACGGTCTGATAGTTGGTAAAACCGCCGTAACGACCAATGGTTGCTTCTTCAAAGGCGGTCTTGGCCTTGCCTTGGACATAGACACCCTTCAGCCCATCGGCCAGCTCAAGAGACGCGTCCGTGCCGTGAAACGCAACGCGGCCAGAGTTCGAGACCGCGCCATCGGTTAGGATCGCCCCAACTCGCCCCAAGTCCTTGAATGTGGACGGGACGGTGCCAGGAGTGCCGGAGAAGTGATAGAAGTCGGAGTATTTCGACGCGATATGCGCTTCCACCCGATCCTTCATCGTGATCATAGCTGGCTTCAGGATATCCTCAGAAAACCGGTTGAAGTCAAAGGTCCGCTCAAGCGCCCCGATCTGGACCGGGACGGTGTGCGTCTTGTCCAGGGTGATCGGGATGGTGGCCTGCTCGATATCTTCGCGGTAGCCTGTGATGTCGATATCATCCGCTTGGCCCTGATACTGTGTCGGACGGCGAATGCTGATCGTGTTGCCGACCTTCTCCGCGCCTCCGGGAGCCTGCCCTTGCAAGTCGGTGTGGACAGCGTTGCCCATGACCAGCTCATTCTCAAGGAGCATGATAGCTTCCTTAAGGATCTTGTCGGTAGTGTAGAAGTCGTTTGACATTTTTCAGGGTCCTTAGTGGGTTCCACCGGCCTCACGCCAAGCGCGGTACTCCGCTGCCGACATTTTTGAGGGGTCCTTGCTGACACCCGCTCCACCTTTCAGGGGCGTGACCGGGTCCGGTGCTGTGGTTGTGGTGCGGGGCTTTGGCGTCTGCGCCTTCACGGTGCGTTCAAGCATCCGCATGGCCCCTGCAAGTTCGGGCGCTGGCATAGCGGCAAGATCAGCCGCCAATTCCTTGTTGCTGCCAAGGTAATAGGCAACGTCAGCGCCATTGTCGGATAGGCCCATGAAATAGGCCATGTCCTGACTGATCGGCACGCTGTTGTCGCGGGCCACGGCGTCAAAGTCTGCATAGCGGGTGCGGGCGTCATCGAATTGGGCAGCCAGATTTCCAAAGGCTTCCTCAACTTGCTTTTGATGCAGTGCCTGCGTCTGCTTTGTGCTTTCCTCGGTCTCGCGCTCAAGATCCTTGACCTGACGGTCTTTCAAGCGTTGCTCAGCCTTGTAGGCCGACAATTCCGCAAGATATTCGTCGTGGTCTTGGAAGTCCTCAGCGTTGGGCCGGTTGCTCTCAACACCTCTGACGCGGTCAAGCTCTGCCTGCAATTTGGCGGCTCGGTCCTGCGCGTCTTTGGCCTCCTGCTTCACGCGGTCCATCTGTGCCTTTCGGCGCTGGTTCCGCGTTGTGCGATCACTCTTATCCTCGGGTTCCGGCTCTGCGCCTTCTACCTCGGCGGGCTGACCATCAGTCTGCCCTTCTGTGTTTCCCGTCGCTTCCGACGCCTGATCTGCCTCAGGGGTCACGGCTTCTGGGGCTGCCTCCGCTTCGGGGGCAACCTGCGCTTCTTCCGTCATTGCTCATTTTTCCTTAGAAAATGGGGGTTGGCCCCTGCTGCTGTTGCGCCGCCATCATCGACAGCGCCCGCGCGACCTCCGCTTGTACAAGCTGGGATACCGCTGCGTTCAGTTGACCGTTCTTGGCGGCCAATTCGAGTTGTTCGTTCATGACCTCAAACTGCGCTTTCTGAGCGTCGGCCTCAGCCTCGGTGGCCTCGGCTCCCGCCTTGCGCATTTCGATCTGCATCGCGGCCTGTTGAGCCTGCGCCTGTTGCGCTTGCTGTTGCATGGCCGCCTGCATTTGCTGCTGTTCCTCCGGCGACATGTCCTCTGGGTCGCGGAACTGAGGGGGCAGGCCCTTCTTCAGGCGCTCGGCAAACTGATCAGCGTTTGGCCAATCCATGGCGTCCGCGATAAGATCGCCTGTAACCTGAGCCGCGCCCGGAACAACGCGGATGAACTCCAGCATGCCCTCAGCGGTTTCCTGCCGCTTGGTGGCGTAGTTAGGGCCAACATTGACGCGGATGTCGTACTTTCCGACCGTCAAATCATTCACCGGCACTGCGACGGCCTGCCCGTCTGGCGAAAGCGCAATCTGCTGGTCGTTGATTGTCGTCATCTTCTCAGCGTCATCCTTGCCGAGAATGCGAACGTTGCGCTTGGTGTCGTAGATCTTGGGGATCATATCGACCAGAATACGGCCAGCCGTGGCGATGGCCTCTGCCATGTTGTCGGAATAGATCGAGGTCGAAACGTCGCTTTCCATCTGCCGCTGACGAATTGCGACACCTGATTTCTCGTTGCTCGACTGGCCTAAGGCGCTGTCATAGATACCCGTCGTGGCCTTCATATCCTCGGCTGCGCCCATGACCTGCTCAAGCATGGCCTGAGAGCTGATAGGAGGCGTCGCGCGCTGAGGTGCGCCAGGGGCTTTTTCGTCGGGGTTGTAAGGGAGGTATGGCCGGTTCCTTGAGTTGGCCTCGTTCCAGAACTGCTCAAGGCCTGCGATCTGCTTTGCAGTGACCAGATACGGCGCCTTAGGTTGCATCCCGGCAAACTCGGTCTGAGCCGAACGCCAGTAATTGTACATCTGCTGCGCGTCTTTTGCGTAGCGGATCACGCTGGAGCGGTGAACGCGGTCGCCGACGTGCCACTCCTCACCAGTGACAGCGACGACAGGAATAAACCGGGATGGCACCTCCTGCGGCCCTTCTAGGACGTCCTGCCCGCTGATCTTGGACCACATTACCTTGTGGGTGTTGACCTTGCGGCGCTTGACCTCAAACATGGGCGCAACGAAGTCCTCGGCGTCAACAACGGAGCCATCGGCCAAAAGCACAATCTCGCGGCTGACCGGCTCTTTCCAGAAGTATTCAGCAACGACAACCTTATCGCCTTCCTGCCAATGCTCAAGGCCGTCCGTGGCGCCATCGACCTCAACATCAGACGCAGACTTGCCTGGGTATGCCTCTTCAAACTCATCGCGCGTGATCTGCTCTGTGATAAACAGGTAACCGGCATCCTCGCGGGTCGGCATCTCTGCCTTAGGGTCGCAATAGACGCTGAGAGAGTTGCGGATACCTTTCAGCTTGATCTCTTGCAAAAAGCTGTCGTCGCTCTCGTATTCCGTCAGGATGCGGAACCAGCCAATAGACGAACCAGCTGCCAGTTCTGCCGACCGCTCATAGACGCGGCTGGCATTGCTGGCATATTCGATTTGTCGGATCAGGCCTTCGTAAATCTCGGCAGTTTCGCTGCTGGCGCCCTCGTCGGCAGGCATCACATTAATGGCAGGGTTCATGCGGCGGATGTCGCCCGTGACCTGCCGCACGAACTGGGGCATGCGGTTCAGGGTCAGGCAAGGCTTGCCCTCAGCCTCGCGCTCTTTGCGGATATCATCCGGCCACTGTTTGGCAACCAGCTTTTCCAGATCGTCAAGCGCTTCCTCGCGGTTCTCTCGATCTGCCTCAATCGCTTCGGCCATCCGGCTCCGCGCCAGCTTCAAGATCTTGTCGTTTTTCATGTTGCCAAGAACCCTTTGCCGCCTGCGCTGCCATAGAACCGGGACACATCAGGGATAGTGTCCACCATGTCGGGGAAAAGCTCAGTGCAAGCCCAGACCAAAGCGTCAGCCCGATCCGGGCTGTTGTCGCCCTGATATCCCTCGTTTGTGAATTGCGTGAGCTGGTTTTCCAGCTCCGGGTATTGCCCTACGTGTCGAATGCGGCCCTGCGCGTAGAGGGCTGCGACCGGCTCAGCCCGAACGTGTTTGCCGCGGCTGGCGCGGACCTGAATGACATTGACGTGTGGCGCGACTGTGCGGATCGTATGTTCCACCATGTCGCCGCCCTGGTTGACCTCTGCGACAATCGCGTCGGCCTGATGCTTGTGATAGAGCGTAACGGCGGCCTTGGCCCATTCTGCGGGTGAACCACTTTGGCTGCCATCCTCAAGGACATAGCCTGCCTGATCACTGTCTGTACCCGACGCCCCAACGGCAACAATGCCGTGTTCGTCGCTTTCCTCTGTGTTCGTAACCGCCGGGTCCACCGCAATCACCGTGCGCCGCAGCTCTGGCGGCGTTGCAACCCGGTATGTGTCGATTGTCCCTTGGGACCACAAAGCCCCCGGCAGGTCGCCAAGGATCTCCGCGTTAAGCTCCTGCCTGCCAAGCCGCGTCCCGGCGTAGCGCTCCTGCACTTTGCGTAGGAACGACTTTGCGAGGTTGGCCCGGTTGTCCATCGTGCTGCCGCGCGTAACGTGAACCTCGCCCTCTTTGCTGGCCACCAGCGCCTTGATCAATTCGGTTGGCCTTGGCGTTGTTGTCACCAGCGCCTGCGGATGCTTGCCCAGACGAAGGCCGAACTGGAGCATATCCCACGTTTCGCGGGCATAACGCCATTTGGCCAGCTCGTCACACCATGCGGCATCGAACTGAGGCCCGCGAAGCTGGTTCGGCTCTGTCGCATTGTAGCCCAGAGCAATCGCCCCGTTCTTGAACGTGACGCGCACCGGCTTATAGCGAACGTGCGGCTTTTCATCCTCAGGGAACACAGAGAGCAAACCGCTGTCCCCGTTTATCATGACCTCCTCAAGGTCTTTTTGCGTCTCCGCGATAAGCGCTATCCTCTGCGCGCCCGCTTCAATCTGCTCTCTGATCCACTCCGCCCCGGTGCGGGTTTTCCCCCAACCACGACCCGCGAGGCACAGCCAAACGTCCCATTCACCATCGGGTGCAATTTGATCCGGTCGCGCCAGGAAGCCCCGCCAATCGTAAAGAAGGGCCTCGGCCTCCTGATCGGATAGCTGCGAGAGAGCCTTGGCCCTTTCATCCGCAGGGAGGGCGGCAAGCCGCTCGGCAAGTGAGCTCATTCACTGGTGCGATCTGCAAGCGCGTCGAGGAAGGTGGCCAGCTTTGAAGACCCCGTTTCCGTCTGGATCGGCCCACCATTAGGCCCTGAGTGTTCGACCTTGGAGCGGTCAACGAACATGCCTAGATGCTTGCCCAGCTTCTCCAGCGCGGCCATCTTGTCCCATGCCCGGATCTTGTGGACGTGGTCGATAATCGGGTTTCCATCCTCATCATATTCGCCGCTCGGCTTCTTCACCACCTCAACAGTGCTGACGAAACCAGCGACGTCGTCTTCCCAATCCTGCGCATCGATCAGTGCGCCGCCAGTCGTCAGCACTTTGCGAAGATCAGAGAATGCCACCTTGGCAAGCTCTTGCAGCACTTTGTCCTGCGTGATCTCGGTGCGCTTTGACCGCGCCTCCTGCGCATCACGCACGGCCTCCATAACTGAAGTTTTCTGAAGCAGCTGATACCCCTGCTGCTCTGCGGTCCTCTCGCTGTATCCAGCACGAATGGCCGCCTGCGTGGCGTTCAGGTCAATGAGGTATTCTTCCGCGAAGCGCTTCTGCTTCTCGTTCAGTTTCGCGTTATCGCCGCTCATAGGGGCAACCTCCGCTGATATTGTTGATTTATGGATATCGAAACGCGCCCAAGCGGGTATTCACCACCGGGCGCAATGTTCCATTTGTGCAATTATGCGCGCGGATTGGCCACTTAATCCGCAACGATAAGCCAATCATCGGCCAGCATATCGGCCTGGGAGGCAAGCCAGCCGGGCTGCCACTTCTTGTCCGCAGTCCACATGGCCAAATAAGGCTGACAGTCGAGAGGAGTTTCCTCACCAATCCATTTCGCGGTGCGATCATTCACCTTTCGGGCCGTGCCTTGAGTGTTGAACGGCGGGAGCTCCAAGCGCGGCATCAGGACAATGAACATTCCCTTGCCGTTCCAGCCCGCCCGAGCAACACGATGGCCTTCTTTGACGGCTTGGAGCGCATGGCCAAAATTCATGCTCCCGGACGACTGATAGGCCCGCTCAAAAACATCAGCGGGCGACCAGCTGATATAGCCTTCATGATCGGGATGATTGGAGGCGCCGCCATCTACATATTCGACCAAAAAACCGGCATCGCTACCGTCTTCATCTGCGGGCAGCTCCCAGCCGCGATAGTCGTTGTACGCCTGCCGGTTCATAGGTACGGCTTTGATCTGCTTCGTGCCGTAGTAGACTTCAGACATAAGGCTTCCTTTACTGTGCTGGATTTAGGATTTTCCCCGTCGCCCCACATTCAGCATCGTCCTGAAAGCTCTCGCTTCCCCGCACATGCTGTTGACGCCTGAGCGCATGATGGGTTCTGGCCGGTGACGGGGAGTGCCGGAGAATGGAGTGGTGCGGGACGTATTGAAATCCGACGCGTACCCAAAGGCAGAGGCGCCGGACAGGTCTGGGACGCATTGCGAACCAGGATTAGCAAGTTGAACGCGGGCCGGTCGCTACTCCGGCTCCGGCCTAGGTCGCTACACCCGGCTCCGCCCCTTTGGATCGGGGTGCTCGCATCCGAGCTCTCACGGTCTGGTCGCGCTATCTCCGTCAGGTTCCGCCATCAGGTTCTAGCGATCTTCTAAGCGTGTCTGCTTTCCACGCCGCCGCGCTCAGGTGGTGCCCCGGCCCTTTGGATTGGTTTGCAGGTGATCAATCCCGCCTTATCCCCGGCCCCCAAAGGTGGTAGCCGTAGCCCCAGAACACCGCCAGAAAGCGGTTGTGCGGGTCTTTCCCCGCCTGTCAGCCCTGCGCTGGACCTGCGAAAGGGGCGCGACCCCAATATGCTCTGAATTGCAGTAGCACCCAAGGCCGCTGGGGCTTTGGGTTGCGCTCGCACCTACCGTCTCACCGGGTCTGGCGGTCACCGGCTGGGCCGGATACGAAAAATATACCACCCGAAGTGTCACCCGGCAACCCTTTGCACAAGCCCTTGCGTATCTTCACCAGATACACGCCGGTCGCCAAATGTCATTTCATACCAAACCCGACCTGCCTCAACCCTTTTCACATCCACAAAGAAGCCCTTGAACGGGCCGCTGATCAGCTTGGCCGGCTCCCCCGCGCACGGCATGAATGCGCGGATGCGCTCTTGCTCTTGCCGCTCCTGTTCAGTCGGCAGGCCCATTGCTTGATCAACGTCGTCTTGCGTCAACCGTACAGGCTTGTCAGCTATTGAGAACACGCCAGACACGATGCGGCGCTGACGCATAACGTCCCAATGGGGTTCGTAACTGAACTTGGCATAGATGATGCGGGCTATCATCGGCGACACGAATTCCCTATCCTGGCCGTTCACCTTGCGGAACTTGGATACCTCCGGGTAAACGACTTGCACCCCCGCGCCATCAAAGACACGCTCTAGCACCTCCTTGGTGCGGGCCTCTTTCTGCGGGGCGGTGATAAGGGCATGCCATACGGGTTCGCAGGGCTTGCCCACGATCCCGCGTGACGACCGGAACGGCCACGGGTCCCCTTCTTTCAGGTCCAGCGTCATTGCTTTCCCCCTGCCCGCTCTCGGTGCAGCACAATCCCCCGGCTGATGCATCCGCCATTCCGGCCCCCGAACACCTCGCCAATGACGGCCTGCGGGATGCAGTGGTTGTCGAAAAGATCCGCCCAGCACTCGCGGCGCAGGAGGGCAAGCGGGGTGATGGTGCTGCCGCTGAGTGGGTCACGCCCGAGGAACTGCTTCACCGGGAAGCGGCGATCTTTGGCAAGCTGCGATGCGATCCGGCGAACCTT
>NZ_JSWJ01000041.1:0-1557 GCF_000826845.1 Phaeobacter sp. S60 | reverse complement strand
TGTCACTGTACCCTAATTAATCAGAATCTACGGATTGGACGCCTTTTCGGCGGTTTTTGTACCCTTAATTGCAATATATCCACAGAGACCCGCGTCAGTGGCTGATGCACCTTTGGCGCTTCCAGATTGCATCGGCTCGAGCCAAGAGCACTTGACGGTCTGCATCGGGTCCAAGCTCAGTGATGGCCTGGCGGGCTGCCCGCAAGGCACCTTCGGACGCAACTGGTCGGTCCGCTCTTTTCGCTTCTTGCTTTGGCGCAGGCTCTGCTTTCTGTTGGCGCGGAAGACGCCTCTCGAGGTCCTGCGACTGCTTGCGCACCTTTTCGATCAACCGCCTGTGCTGAGGAAAGGCGCGGCGAAGTTCCCAAAACGCTCTGTCGTTTCCGCACATTAAGATTGCTGCGCCCAAGAACGGACGGGTTGTGCACACATCGACTGCTGCGAGTGCCTCTGATCTTTGCAACTGGCACAGAGATGCGAACGAAGCGGGATATTCCAAACCGACTATTTTCAGAACATCGAAAGTGCGGCTGATCCGGCGCATGCGTCTGAGATTTTTAGCATGCACCGCGGCCTTCAGCACTGCCGCGCCGCTAGCAGCGCGGACACGTAGTCTGTCGGACAGATCATCGGCCGGATACTTCGCTACAAGGGGTCGACCACAGTTTTCGCAGGTGAGCGACCATGAGAAACGCCAGTGACGCAAGACCAGATCTATGGTTTGGCTCGCGCAGTTTGCACAGCGCTGGAAGTCATCGCTCGATACGCATTGAACGGGAAGATGCGACGTGTCTGGAAGCGTCATGGCCTCAATCTCGTCCCTGGTCTGCTGAACCCCCAGACATAGACGAGCCCAGTTCACCTGGCCGAGATCATTCTTACGCTCCGGCACCCTGCCCTGCCCCAATCCGAGATAGCCACAGAGGTCTTCGACGGAGCAATGATTGGCCCGTGCCAGCCGCCTGACCCAACTCGAGAGGAGCTCGTCTGGTACCCGCGGTGGACGGCGTGGCAAGGGTTTGAGGATCACCCGAACTCGGCCATAGGCTGACGCGGTATGGTCCAGGCGTGCTTGGCCCATACTGGCTGCCAGGACTGAACCGCCTCGTCAGTAATCCGCTCTTCACCTGTCTCGATCGCCTCGATGGCCAAGGACTTGATCATGATGAACACACGCGAGGTGACACCGCCGGTCACTTTCAGGATCGTCCGAAGCGACGCCACCGTCAGGCCTGAACGTTGCTCGAGCGCCATCGCGGCGATCAAAGTCTGGATCAGGCGAGAGAACTCCACATCGTCTTCCCAGAGCGGCAGGTAGTGTTCGTCCAGCCGGCGGGCCAGTTGGTCATCGCCGCGGACGGCCTCAAGGGCTTCGTTGACACCGAAGACGACAAGCGAGGCGCAGAGATCGTTAGCGAGGAACCGCAGCATGTTCAGGAACCGGCGTTGCTCACGGTAGCTACCAGCAAGCAGATTATGCACTTCATCGATCATCAGCATCCTAAGATCCATGTCCCGAAGATGACCTAGCGCACGCACCTCAAGCTCCGACACGGT
>NZ_JSWJ01000040.1:0-23855 GCF_000826845.1 Phaeobacter sp. S60 | reverse complement strand
GTCGAAAATCACTGAGTAAGGTCGAGTTTCCAACGGAAACTCTGGCCTGTGGCGGCAGTTGGTTTTGCCCAGCAAAATCAATGAGAGCCCGCACCGGTGAGATGATAGAAAGGCCGCTCCAACTGGGGCGGCCTTTTTTCTATGGGCTGAGGTCGGCGGAGCAGAGGCCGATTAGTTACCTGAGCGAGACGGTAAAGCGGTCGAGTTTTCTCTTATGGCTTTCATGAACACCTGCGTTACGGGGTTTTCTGCCAAGGCATGGTTGGTGTCGTCAGAGGACGCCTTTTTCCGAACCTTGCTGGTAGTGCAGGAAAGCAGGTCCACAAACCGCGCGGTCTTCGGGGCGGTGGGCGGAGATCAAAGAATACTCTGCGTATCGGTGATCAATCCACGAATCGAAACTGCGGCGAAAAACGCATTAACTAACCTGCCGGGTTCTTCTGCCCCTCACCGTCGCGCCCGACCGCCGTATCGGCCGCATTGGTGATGGCATCCAGTGAGGCCTGCAGGCTCAGTCGCAACGTTTCCACTTGCTCATCGGTTGGCTTCTTCGGCACTTCCTCTGTCCATTCCTGACAGAGGAGAACACCATGTGAAAATGGCAGGGGCAGCATTTGCTGATCCCACGTCGGCAGCTTGATCACTTTCCGCTCTGCAAAAGCGACGGTGAACACACGGCATCCGGTCATCCGCGCCCACGTCATCGGCACGCCGGAGGATATACGAGCCGGTCCTCTGGGGCCATCAGCGGCGATGCCGATGGAACAGCCTTCTTTGGTGCGGCGCAGCACTTCGCGGGATAGGGCGACGTGGCGTTTGTGACTGGACATCGGGATGGTCTCAAATCCCAGACGGACGAGAATCTGTCCGGCCAGCCGCCCGGCACGGGCGGCGGAGGTCAGCGCACAAATGCGGCCCAGAGAGGTGTCAAACAGATAGGGGGCCATGATCAGCCGCTGGTGCCAGAGCACGAAGATCACGGGTTCCCCTGAGGCGACGCAGGCATCCATCTCCTCAAATCCGCGACGCTCCCAGCGTGAGGTTCGATAGGCGAATCGCACATAGCCGGCCAATAGGGCCTCGACGGCGCGATTCACCTTCGGGCTGTCGGCGATTTTCTTACGCAGGCTCACTCTGGGCTCTTTCTTCTGGATCCTTTGCCCTGTCATACTGGAGCCTGGCAGCCGGGACCAGCCATCCCGGGCTGAGACGCGGAAATCAGGGGGATTTCGTCGATTTCCCTCTTGCCAGCGGCGCATCCCTGGCTTAGGAACTGCCGCATCGTAGGGGTATAGCTCAGTTGGTAGAGCGACGGTCTCCAAAACCGTAGGTCTCGGGTTCGAACCCTGATGCCCCTGCCATTTTCCAAACTTTCCAACCTCGCAGGCAGCTGCGTGATGATCTCAATCAGTTGTTGTCTGTGCTATCGCGGGCAGACGGCTGCGGTAGTGATCTGCATCCACGCGGGATGCCCCCGCCGCCTTGTTCGGGCAGCGAGGGCAAATGCGTTGGTTTACTTATACAGTGATCAAGCCGCGTGAATGGGCGGCACGGCCACTTTCCCGTGGGAGAACCTGTCGACGGGTGGTTTGGGCAGGGGATCCTCGGCCGGGACCGCCACGTGTTGAGGCGGTAGGGCGTCGCAATGCCGTGCAAACACAATGTCCAACCCGCGCTCCAGATCCTGCATATAGCGCGCCGTATCGAATAGAGGGGCCTTAGATTGCATCAGACGCAGTTTGCTGCGCAGCGCCATCAGCTGGTCGCGATCTCCGGCTAGCGTCTGCGCCCGCGCCTCATAGGCCTGGGGGGTGGTTGTAACCAGCTCCTCCATATGGGCAGCAGCCAGCAGACTGGCGGTGGTGCGGGCAGCGAACTGGCGGCCAGCCATTGTCAGCACGGGCAGCCCGGCAACCAACGCATCGCGGGCGGCTGGGCCGGCATTAAGGGTAAAGCTATCGAGGAAGAGATCTGCAACCATGCTGCGGGCCATCCGCTCTTCACCGGTGCAGGGGGCGGCAAAGATTAGGCGGCTCGGGTCGACGGAGCGATCGCCTGCCGCCGTGCGTAGCGCTGCCTGTGCCTCCTCAGCGTAGTCCGCCAGCCAGAGCACGCTGCCATCGATCTTGGTCAGCAGGCGCATCCAGATATCGAACTCACGCGGGGTTACCGCGTGGCTGGCGGTGAAACTACAGAACACAAATGCCTCATCGGGCAGGCCGCAGTCGCGACGGCTGAACTGATGTCCAGAGAGATCCTGCGGGCCTGAAATACTCAGGTAGCTGTGCGGCAAGCGGATCAGATGTTCCTCGAAATACCGTTCACTGCCGGGCGGGCAGGTGATCGCATCCCCGAGAATATAGTCGTAGGTGGGGGTGCCCATGGTGCCGGGGAAGCCTGGCATGGCAACCTGCACCGGTGCAATCCGGGCCGAGAATACGGTCGCGTCAGCCTCATGGGTGTAGCTGGTCAGATCAATCGCAATATCCAGCTGGTCTGCCACGGCCTGCGTCTTGATCGTGGTGGGCGATAGTCCGCGAATGTCGCGGTGCAGGACGCCGACCAGATCAGCGCGTGGCGCGCTGGCGGTGTAGACATATAGGGAGAATCGGCTCTGATCATGGCGGGCCAGCAGGCTGTCGAGCAGGCGCAGTGCGTCCAAATCCTGAGCTGAGCTGACAAAATAGCCGACACGAAGCTGCTGGGGCCGGGTTTCTGCCCTTGGGCATTGCGGCGCCGGGTCCGCCTGCAACCCGGCGCTGGCATGGGCCTGCATCCGGATGCGCAGGAGGTCGGGATTGTCCTCGAGGCCAATCTGAGCCTGCGGCGCACAGGCGGAGCCGCGCAGTCCCAGATGGCGGCGGTGATCCTGATATTCATCCAGCCAGCGCCAGTCACAGAGATCTGCCATCAGGCGCAGCTTCTGGGCGCGGGCACGATCATCGTTTGGGCGGGCCAGCAGGATCTGTTCCAGATTGCGTATCGCCTCAACCCGGTCGCCAGCCATGCCGGTAAGCTGGGCGAGATTATAGCGGGCCTCCAAGAAACCCGGCGCAAATCGTGCAGCCTGTCCATAAAGATCGCGCGCGATACCCAGATTGCCAAGCTGACGCTGGATATTGGCGCGGTTGTAGAGCAACTGCGCATTATCTGGCGCCTGATCAATCGCATTAGCAAAGCACTGGTCTGCTTCGATGATGCGATCCTGATCCAGCAGAGTGTTGCCTAGATTATTAAGCGCAGGCAAACAGGTCGAATCGAGCGCCAGTGCCTTTCTATAAAGCGCGACTGCGTCTTCGGATCGATTCTGTAGGCGATAGACATCGCCCATCGCTGCGAAAGTCGTGGCAGAGGTTGGATTCAGCTCACAGGCCTTGTTCAAACATGTCGCAGCTTCATCTAGCGCCGTCTGGGCTAGGTGGCAGCGCCCCAGAAGCTCCCAGAGGAATGCAGATTTGCGATGGCTGTTGAGCAACTCGGCACATTGGGTGGCAGCTTGCTGATATTGCCCGTGCTGAAACAGCGCGGTCAGTTGCTCCTGCAGTTCTGGGTCCAGCTTGATGTCTTTTTGCTGTGGCAGTCGGGTGCCGCGGCCGGAAAGCTTGCCTGAAATCTGCATGGTCAGCGGTGGGGTCGCCTGCGCTTCGCGCTGGGTGGCGGCCCCTACTGGGGTGGTGTGGCTCAGGCCGGTTGCCTGTGGGTCATTCTTTGCGAGGGTCATGGAATCCTATCTCATAATCGCGCTCGGTAACGGGCAGGGCGTAATGTGGTGGCATCCGCGCTTCCCAGTGTCGATGTTTATGCCTCTCGAAAATTAAGATAGAATTGACTGCACTGACGCCGGTTGGAGCGCCGATTTCCTAGAGGCGTGGTAAGGCGGCCGGTCGGCAGGTCAAGAGCAGCGGTATCCTGACGGGCAACGGTCTGGTGCTTGTCAAACAGACATTGGACCCCAGCTGCCGGTGCGCGATCTCCAGCGGGGCTTGAAATTGCCATGGTCTGCGGTTAAATCGCTGCTTGATTGCTAGCAGAGAGAATCCCGCCTCATGGCCACCACCAACCCCGTCCAGTTCATCCAGCAGGTTCGCGCCGAAGTTTCCAAGGTCGTATGGCCGACCCGCCGTGAGGTGCTGCTGACCACCGTGATGGTGTTCGTCATGGCGGCGCTTACGGCCGTGTTCTTTGCCATTGTGGACATTCTGATCCGCTTTGGGCTTGAGGGCATCTTGGGCATGTTCGGCTAACTCAGCCTGACGACCCTCCGTTGCGCAGTGTTGCGACACAGGCGGTTGGGTCATTGCAATTGACGGCTCTCCTCTTGATCTTGGACTCCCGGGGCGATAGGTGAGCGCGTAACTCTGACGTAGGCGTGTGGCGATTCGTGTCGCGCGCCGCTTTTTGTTAGAGGGCAGCCCTGAGAGGCTGTATCTTATTTCAGCAGCGGCACGACAGTCTTGTCGGCCAAGAGACACAAGGACGATCAGGTTCATGGCGAAACGGTGGTATTCGGTCAGCGTTCTTTCGAACTTCGAAAAGAAAATCGCAGAGCAGATCCGCACGTCGGTCGCAGAACAGGGCCTTGAGGATGAGATCGACGAGGTTCTGGTCCCCACCGAAGAGGTGATCGAGATCCGCCGCGGCAAGAAGGTTTCGACCGAGCGTCGTTTCATGCCCGGCTATGTGCTGGTGCATATGGAAATGTCCGATCGTGGCTACCACCTGATTTCCTCGATCAACCGTGTGACTGGCTTCCTCGGCCCGCAAGGTCGCCCGATGCCGATGCGCGACGCAGAGGTGCAGGGCATCCTCGGCCGCGTCCAGGAAGGCGAAGAGGCACCGCGCACGCTCATTTCCTTCGAGGTTGGTGAGAAAGTCAAAGTCAACGACGGTCCGTTCGAAGATTTCGACGGCATGGTCGAAGGCGTCGACGACGACAATCAAAAGCTCAAGGTTACCGTGTCCATCTTTGGCCGGGAAACCCCGGTGGAGCTGGACTTCACCCAGGTGACCAAGCAGGGGTGATTGGCTCATTCTAACCGAATTCAAATAGAACGCCGCGAAGCCTCAAGCTCGCGGCGTTTTGTTTTGAACGGCGGCTGTGTCGACATAACGGTCCGATAAACGCCGGATTGATGGTGAACGACCCACGACCAGTCTATTCGTCGAGTTTTCGGAAACGTTCTTCAGGTATGACGGCTGTCGCAACCACTTCGACAAGTAGGTCATCATTCCAGATTTTTGCGACCTGAATGCCGGTTGTCGCAGGTCCGAATTCTCTATTCAGAATGGAGCGGCGCGCCTCGGTGATTAACTCCTTATCCTGCTCGCGAACGTAGTACGTTGTAAGCGTAACGATATCGTCCAACTTTCCGCCAGCGGCCGCCAAGACCTTGTTAATATTTTCGAAAGCCGCCTTTGTTTGCGACGCAGCATCCCCCAAGTGCAGAGCGTTGAAGTCCGCGTCCCACGCAACTTGTCCGGAGAGATGGATGCGACGCCCATCTGGTTCAACGACCGCTTGATTCATGGGATAATCAACACTTCGCCAAACGTTATCGCTGTTTATATTTACCCTTTTTTTCATCTGGTAGTCCTCAACTTTTTGGTATTCTCCACGAGGCTATCAGCCAACTCCTTTGCGGTCATTCGGATTAGATTTGGTGTGATTTTGAGATTTGCTATCGGCTCAAAGCTGACATGGTTTTGTCCCGCTCCCCCACTTGCCAACCCCCGCATTCCCCTATAAACGCCGCCTCTATCGCCTCCGGGCGAGATTCTCTCGTGGGAGATCAAGGGATCGCGATCCTGACATCGGACCACGCAACACTCTCCGGGTAGGACGCGTCCTGTCCTCGTTGAAAGGAAAACCAAATGGCTAAGAAGCTTGTTGGCACAATGAAGCTGCAAGTGCCCGCCGGTAAGGCAAACCCATCCCCGCCGGTCGGTCCGGCACTGGGTCAGCGCGGCATTAACATCATGGAATTCTGCAAGGCGTTCAACGCCAAGACTGCAGACATGGAGCCCGGTGCGCCGTGCCCGACCGTGATCACCTACTATCAGGACAAGTCCTTCACCATGGACATCAAGACGCCGCCCGCGTCTTACTACCTGAAGAAGGCCGCCAAGGTGAAATCCGGCGCGAACAACCCGTCGCGTGAAACCGTTGGCACCGTCAGCGTCGCTCAGGTGAAAGAAATCGCCGAAGCGAAAATGAAAGATCTGAACGCGAACGATATCGACGCCGCAATGCAGATCATCCTGGGCTCTGCCCGCTCCATGGGCATCGAGGTGAAGTAAGATGGCTAAGCTCGGTAAACGGACCCGCGCTGCGCGCGAAGCTTTCGCTGGCAAGGACAACCTGTCGGTGGAAGAAGCGGTCGCTCTGATCAAGGCGAACGCAAACGCAAAATTTGATGAAACCATCGAAATCGCCCTGAACCTCGGCGTTGACACCCGTCACGCAGACCAGATGGTTCGCGGCGTTATCGGTCTGCCCAACGGCACCGGCAAAGACATGCGTGTTGCTGTTTTCGCCCGTGGCGCGAAAGCTGACGAAGCCAAAGAAGCTGGCGCGGACATCGTCGGTGCAGAAGACCTGATGGAAACCATCCAGGGCGGCACCATCGATTTTGATCGCTGCATTGCAACCCCGGACATGATGCCGATCGTCGGCCGTCTGGGCAAAGTGCTTGGCCCTCGCAACCTGATGCCGAACCCCAAGGTTGGCACCGTGACCATGGACGTGAAAGCAGCCGTGGAAGCAGCCAAAGGTGGCGAAGTTCAGTTCAAGGCTGAAAAAGGCGGCGTTGTCCACGCAGGCGTCGGCAAAGCGTCCTTCGACGAGGCCAAGCTGATCGAGAACGTCAAGGCGTTCATCTCGGCAGTGGCCAAGGCCAAGCCGGCTGGTGCCAAAGGCGCCTATATGAAGAAAATCGCTCTGTCCTCCACCATGGGTCCGGGCGTCACTGTTGACGTGGAAACCGCCGTTACCGAGTAATCTCGGCAGGCGGGACGATAGTTTGGTGGTGCGCTATGTCGCTCTGCCGTAGATCGTATCCATCAGCGATAGACCGGGGGTCCCTTGCAGGGGTCCCCGGTTTTGCATTTCGGGGCTGTCCTTGCCAGGATTTCGGCTGATCCCGCCCCTGTTGGGCCCTGAGGCAATTTTGCCCTTGGAAAACCCCTAAAATGGGACTAACTACGACCGCGAGATAAAGCGTGCGATTCGTCGTGCGCTTTATTTCATTTCGTCCAAGATGGTGGGTGGCCTGTCGATCGGGTCTTAATTTCCCTCCTGAGACGGGAACGACCAAAGGATCGAGGGAATTCCTACCCTCGGGTGATTTTGGCTCACCCCGTTAAAACGGACTTGAACGCCGGACAGCAATGTTCGGCACATCAATGAGCCGGGATGCGAAAGTGTCCCTAAACTTGGAGAGAACTGTGGATAGAGCCCAGAAAGAGAGAGTGGTCGAGGAACTCGGCCAGATCTTCGAAAGCTCTGGCGTGGTGGTCGTAGCCCACTACACCGGTCTGACAGTTGCAGAGATGCAGGATCTGCGGGCGCGCGCAAGCGACGCCGGGAGCTCCGTGCGTGTTGCCAAGAACAGGCTCGCCAAAATCGCCCTCGAGGGTAAGCCGTGTGAAAGCATGTCTGACCTGCTGACAGGGATGACCGTTCTGACCTATTCCGAGGACCCCGTGGCAGCAGCCAAGGTGGCCGAGGGCTTCGCCAAGGAGAACAAAAAGTTCGAAATCCTTGGCGGTGCAATGGGCGAGAACGCTCTTGACCGTGCCGGCGTTGAAGCCGTGTCGAAAATGCCTTCGCGCGACGAGCTTATTGCTCAGATCGCAGGCATGCTCGGCGCACCTGCTTCCAACATCGCCGGTGCGATTGGCGCACCTGCAAGCAACATCGCAAGCATCCTTTCGACCATCGAAGAGAAGGCGGAAGCTGCGTAAGCGGTTGGCACTGAATGACTGGCGTCGGGCATCAGCCCGCACGTTGGAACACACACACTGTAAACGGAAAGAGCTGATAAAATGGCTGATCTGAAGAAACTGGCAGAAGACATCGTTGGTCTGACCCTGCTTGAAGCACAAGAACTGAAAACCATCCTGAAGGATGAGTATGGCATCGAGCCCGCAGCTGGCGGCGCAGTTGTCATGGCAGCTGGCGGCGACGCCGGTGGCGCAGCGGAAGAAGAAAAGACCGAATTTGACGTCGTTCTGAAAAACGCTGGTTCGTCCAAAATCAACGTGATCAAAGAAGTTCGCGGCATCACCGGTCTTGGCCTGAAAGAAGCCAAAGAGCTGGTCGAAGCTGGCGGCAAGATCAAAGAAGGCGTGGACAAAGCCGAAGCAGAAGACATCAAAGGCAAGCTGGAAGCAGCTGGCGCCGAAGTCGAGCTGGCCTAAGCTACGCGATACGGGACAACACTGGGGGTCGGTTTCGGCACCCTCTGAACATCCCGGAAATTTGGCTGGGCCCGGTGAAAACCGGGTCCAGCCGAACCTGTCTTAGAAAGGGCCCAAATTTACGGGCGTTTTTTCAGGCGAGGTTCAAAGGATCGGGAGGCCACCATTCGGGAAGGTGGTCATGAATTGATCCGAACACGCTGTCTCGTATGAGTAAGGTGCCGGGGCCCGGCGGCATCCTTGCTCAGTGAGAATTGGAAAGGTGACATCTGACATGGCTCAATCGTTCCTTGGCCAGAAACGTCTTCGCAAATACTACGGTAAAATCCGCGAAGTCCTGGACATGCCGAACCTCATCGAGGTCCAGAAATCTTCTTACGACCTCTTCCTGCGCTCTGGTGATGCAGAACAGCCGCTCGACGGCGAAGGCATCATGGGCGTGTTCCAGTCGGTATTCCCGATCAAGGACTTTAATGAGACGTCGGTTCTGGAATTCGTGAAATATTCCTTCGAGCGTCCGAAGTACGACGTCGAGGAATGCATGCAGCGCGACATGACCTACTCGGCTCCGCTGAAGGTCACATTGCGTCTGATCGTCTTTGATGTGGACGAAGATACCGGCGCCAAGTCGGTGAAGGACATCAAAGAACAGGACGTCTACATGGGCGACATGCCCCTGATGACGCCAAACGGCACCTTTGTGGTCAACGGCACCGAGCGTGTGATCGTATCCCAGATGCACCGTTCGCCGGGCGTGTTCTTTGATCACGACAAGGGCAAGACGCATTCTTCGGGTAAGCTGCTGTTTGCCTGCCGCATCATCCCGTATCGCGGCTCCTGGCTGGACTTCGAATTTGACGCCAAGGACATCGTCTTTGCGCGTATCGACCGTCGCCGCAAACTGCCTGTGACAACCCTGCTGTATGCTCTGGGTCTCGATCAGGAAGGCATCATGGATGCCTATTACAACACCGTGAACTTCAAGCTTGAGAAGAGCCGTGGCTGGGTCACGCCGTTCTTCCCCGAGCGCGTGCGCGGCACCCGTCCGACCTATGATCTGGTTGACGCAGCCACTGGTGAGATCTTTGCCGAAGCAGGCAAGAAGGTCACGCCGCGCGCCGTCAAGAAGATGATCGACGAAGGCAACATCACCGACCTTCTGGTGCCGTTTGAGCATATCGTTGGCAAATTTGTCGCCAAGGATATCATCAACGAAGAAAACGGCGCCATCTATGTCGAGGCCGGCGATGAGCTGACTCTTGAGTACGACAAAGGCGGCGAGTTGATTGGTGGGACTGTCAAGGAACTGATCGATGCCGGTATCACCGACATCCCGGTTCTGGACATCGACAACATCAACGTCGGCCCCTACATGCGCAACACCATGGCGCAGGATAAGAACATGGGTCGCGACACCGCGCTCATGGATATCTACCGCGTCATGCGCCCGGGTGAGCCGCCGACCGTCGAAGCAGCCTCCGCGCTGTTTGACACGCTGTTCTTCGATTCCGAGCGCTATGACCTCTCCGCCGTTGGCCGTGTGAAGATGAACATGCGCCTTGCTCTGGATGCTGAGGACACTCAGCGGACCCTTCGCAAAGAAGACATCATCTCCTGCATCAAGGCGCTGGTTGAGCTGCGCGACGGCAAGGGCGACATCGACGACATCGACCACCTTGGTAACCGTCGTGTGCGCTCCGTTGGCGAGCTGATGGAAAACCAGTACCGCGTCGGCCTTCTGCGCATGGAACGTGCGATCAAGGAACGGATGTCCTCCGTTGAGATCGACACCGTCATGCCGCAGGATCTGATCAACGCAAAACCGGCTGCTGCGGCTGTTCGTGAATTCTTCGGCTCCTCGCAGCTGTCTCAGTTCATGGACCAAACCAACCCGCTCTCCGAAGTGACGCACAAGCGTCGCCTCTCGGCGCTTGGGCCTGGCGGTCTGACCCGTGAGCGTGCTGGCTTTGAGGTGCGCGACGTTCACCCGACCCACTATGGTCGGATGTGCCCGATTGAGACACCGGAAGGCCCGAACATTGGTCTGATCAACTCGCTGGCGACCTTTGCCCGCGTGAACAAGTACGGTTTCATCGAAACACCTTACCGTGTCGTCAACGAGGCGAAGGTGACCGACGAAGTCCACTACATGTCCGCGACAGAAGAAATGCGTCACACTGTGGCGCAGGCGAACGCGACACTGGACGAAGATGGCAAGTTCATAAACGATCTGGTTTCGACCCGTCAGTCGGGCGATTATACTCTGGCTCCGCGTGAAAGCGTTGACCTGATCGACGTCTCGCCCAAGCAGTTGGTCTCCGTTGCGGCCTCGCTGATCCCGTTCCTGGAGAATGACGATGCGAACCGGGCTCTGATGGGCTCGAACATGCAACGTCAGGCGGTTCCGCTGCTGCGCGCAGAGGCACCGCTGGTCGGCACCGGCATCGAAGAGATCGTGGCACGGGATTCCGGCGCGGCCATCATGGCCAAGCGCGGCGGTATCATCGACCAGATCGACGCACAGCGTATCGTGATCCGTGCGACCTCTGACCTCGAAATGGGTGATGCGGGTGTGGACATTTACCGCATGCGCAAGTTCCAGCGTTCGAACCAGAACACCTGCATCAACCAGCGTCCGCTGGTGAAAGTAGGCCAGGAAGTCCGCAAGGGCGAAGTGATTGCCGACGGTCCGTCCACCGATATGGGTGAACTGGCTCTGGGTAAAAACGTCGTCGTGGCCTTCATGCCCTGGAATGGCTACAACTACGAAGACTCCATCCTGATCTCCGAACGCATCGCGCGTGACGACGTCTTCACCTCGATCCACATCGAGGAATTCGAAGTCGCCGCCCGTGATACCAAGCTTGGGCCGGAAGAGATCACCCGCGACATTCCGAACGTCGGTGAAGAAGCGCTGCGCAACCTCGATGAGGCGGGCATTGTTTACATCGGTGCGGATGTGGAACCGGGCGATATCCTCGTCGGTAAGATCACACCCAAGGGCGAAAGCCCGATGACTCCGGAAGAAAAGCTGCTGCGCGCCATCTTTGGTGAAAAAGCATCTGACGTGCGCGACACTTCGCTGCGCGTGAAGCCGGGTGACTACGGGACTGTGGTTGAGGTGCGTGTCTTCAACCGTCACGGCGTCGAAAAAGACGAGCGTGCGCTGCAGATCGAGCGTGAAGAAGTCGAGCGTCTGGCCCGTGACCGGGACGACGAGATGGGCATTCTGGACCGCAACATCTATGCGCGTCTGCGCGGCATGCTGCTGGGTAAAACCGCTGTCAAAGGCCCCAAAGGCATCAAGGCTGGTTCTGAAATCACCGAGGAGCTGCTGGACACACTCAGCCGCGGTCAGTGGTGGATGCTGGCGCTTGAAGACGAGCAGAGCGCACAGGTTGTCGAGGCCCTGAACGAGCAGTACGAAGCACAGAAACGTGCTCTGGATGCCCGTTTTGAAGACAAGGTCGAGAAAGTGCGTCGCGGCGATGATCTGCCGCCGGGCGTGATGAAGATGGTCAAAGTCTTCATCGCGGTAAAGCGCAAGCTTCAGCCGGGCGACAAGATGGCCGGCCGTCACGGGAACAAAGGTGTGATCTCGAAAGTGGTGCCGATGGAGGACATGCCGTTCCTCGCTGATGGTACCCCGGTCGATTTCTGTCTGAACCCGCTTGGCGTTCCGTCGCGGATGAACGTTGGTCAGATTCTGGAGACCCACATGGGTTGGGCCGCACGCGGTCTAGGCATCAAAGTTGACGATGCGCTGCAGGAGTACCGTCGTTCGGGCGATCTGACCCCGGTTCGCGAAGCGATGCATCATGCCTATGGTGACGATGTCTACGGTGAAGGTATTGCCGACATGACCGAGACCGATCTGGTTGAGGCCGCAGGCAATGTGACCCGTGGTGTGCCGATCGCAACACCAGTCTTTGACGGCGCCAAAGAGGCCGACGTCAACGACGCTCTGGTGCGCGCTGGCTTTGACACCTCCGGTCAATCCATCCTGTTTGATGGCCGCACCGGCGAGCAGTTTGCCCGTCCTGTGACCGTTGGCATCAAATACCTGCTGAAACTGCACCACCTGGTCGACGACAAGATCCACGCGCGCTCGACCGGCCCGTACTCCCTCGTTACTCAGCAGCCGCTGGGTGGTAAGGCGCAGTTCGGTGGTCAGCGCTTTGGTGAGATGGAAGTCTGGGCTCTGGAAGCTTATGGCGCCGCCTACACCCTGCAGGAGATGCTCACCGTGAAATCGGATGACGTTGCAGGCCGGACCAAGGTCTATGAATCGATCGTCAAGGGCGAGGACAACTTTGAAGCGGGCGTACCGGAATCGTTTAACGTTCTGGTGAAAGAAGTCCGTGGCCTCGGCCTGAATATGGAACTCCTGGATGCAGAGGGTGAGGAGTAAGGGCCTCGGCCCTTGCTTTCTCTCCTTTCTGCACGAATTTGAGGTATCAAAATGAACCAGGAACTGACGAATAATCCGTTCAACCCGCTCACGCCGCCGAAGGTCTTTGATGAGATCAAGGTGTCGCTGGCATCGCCCGAGCGGATCCTGTCGTGGTCCTACGGCGAGATCAAAAAGCCGGAAACCATCAACTATCGGACGTTCAAACCCGAACGTGACGGTCTGTTCTGCGCGCGTATCTTTGGCCCGATCAAAGACTACGAATGTCTTTGCGGCAAATATAAGCGCATGAAGTATCGCGGCGTTGTCTGCGAAAAATGCGGTGTCGAAGTCACCCTGCAAAAGGTCCGCCGCGAGCGGATGGGCCATATCGAACTGGCGTCGCCGGTTGCGCATATCTGGTTTCTCAAGTCGCTGCCGTCGCGCATCGGCCTGATGCTGGACATGACTCTTCGCGATCTGGAGCGGGTTCTGTATTTTGAAAACTACGTTGTCATCGAGCCGGGTCTGACCGACCTCACCTACGGCCAGATGATGACCGAAGAAGAATACATGGACGCCCAAGACCAGTTCGGCATGGACGCCTTCACCGCCAACATCGGCGCTGAAGCGATCCGTGAAATGCTGGCCGCGATTGATCTGGAAGCCGAAGCCGAGCATCTGCGCGCAGAGCTGGCCGAAGCCACAGGCGAGCTGAAGCCCAAGAAGATCATCAAACGCCTGAAAGTGGTTGAGAGCTTCCTGGAATCCGGCAACCGCCCGGAATGGATGGTCATGACCGTCATTCCCGTGATCCCGCCGGAACTGCGCCCGCTGGTGCCGCTGGACGGGGGCCGTTTCGCGACCTCCGACCTGAACGATCTCTATCGTCGTGTCATCAACCGGAACAACCGTCTGAAGCGCCTGATTGAGCTGCGCGCACCCGACATCATCGTCCGCAACGAAAAGCGGATGTTGCAGGAATCCGTGGACGCGCTGTTCGACAACGGCCGTCGTGGCCGCGTGATCACGGGCGCCAACAAGCGTCCGCTGAAATCGCTGTCCGACATGCTGAAAGGTAAGCAGGGTCGCTTCCGTCAGAACCTTTTGGGTAAGCGGGTCGACTTCTCCGGTCGTTCGGTCATTGTGACCGGCCCCGAGCTGAAGCTGCACCAATGCGGTCTACCGAAAAAGATGGCGCTCGAACTGTTCAAGCCCTTCATCTACTCGCGTCTGGAGGCCAAAGGTCTGTCCTCCACCGTGAAGCAGGCGAAGAAGCTGGTCGAAAAAGAGCGCCCCGAAGTGTGGGATATCCTCGATGAGGTTATTCGCGAACATCCGGTGATGCTGAACCGTGCGCCGACGCTTCACCGTCTTGGCATTCAGGCGTTTGAACCCACGCTGATCGAAGGTAAAGCTATTCAGCTGCACCCGCTGGTCTGCTCGGCGTTCAACGCGGACTTCGACGGTGACCAGATGGCGGTTCACGTTCCGCTGAGCCTTGAGGCCCAGCTGGAAGCGCGCGTTCTGATGATGTCCACGAACAACGTTCTGTCGCCCGCCAACGGCGCGCCGATCATCGTTCCTTCGCAGGATATGATCCTGGGTCTCTACTATGTGACCCTGGAACGTGAAGGCATGCCCGGTGAAGGCAAGATCTTTGGGACCATCGACGAGGTTCAGCACGCGCTGGACGCCGGCGAAGTGCACCTGCACACCAAGATCACAGCGCGGATCACTCAGATCGACGAAGAAGGCAACGAGGTTCTCAAGCGTTTTGAGACCACCCCGGGCCGGGTCCGTCTGGGCGCGTTGCTGCCGAAAAACGTCAAGGCACCGTTTGAGCTGGTCAACCGTCTTCTGCGGAAGAAAGAGGTTCAGCAGGTCATTGACACCGTCTACCGTTACTGCGGTCAGAAAGAGTCCGTGATCTTCTGTGATCAGATCATGACCATGGGCTTCCGTGAAGCGTTCAAGGCGGGCATTTCGTTCGGCAAGGACGACATGGTGATCCCCGACACCAAATGGACGCTGGTCGATGAGACCCGCGATCAGGTGAAGGATTTCGAACAGCAGTACATGGACGGCCTGATCACTCAGGGTGAAAAGTACAACAAAGTTGTCGATGCCTGGTCGAAGTGTAACGACAAAGTCACCGATGCGATGATGGGCACCATCTCCGCAGACAAGCGCAACGAGGCTGGCGCCGTGATGGAACCGAACTCGGTTTACATGATGGCTCACTCCGGTGCGCGTGGCTCGGTCACCCAGATGAAACAGCTGGGCGGGATGCGCGGCCTGATGGCGAAGCCGAATGGCGACATCATCGAGACCCCGATCATCTCGAACTTTAAAGAAGGTCTGACCGTTCTCGAGTACTTCAACTCGACACACGGTGCCCGTAAGGGTCTGTCGGATACCGCTCTGAAGACTGCGAACTCGGGTTACCTGACCCGTCGTCTGGTTGACGTGGCACAGGATTGCATCGTGCGCGATCGTGACTGTGGCACCGAGGCCGCGATCACTGCTGAGGCAGCGGTCAACGACGGTGAGGTTGTGGCGTCGCTTGGCGAGCGTATTCTGGGCCGTGTTGCGGCTGAGGATATCAAGAAGCCGGGCACCGAGGAGATCATCGTGGCCGTTGGCCAGCTGATCGACGAGCGCATGGCAGATGCAGTGGAAGAGGCCGGTGTTCAGTCGACCCGTATCCGCTCGCCGCTGACCTGTGAGGCCGAAGAAGGCGTTTGCGCCCAGTGCTATGGCCGTGACCTGGCCCGTGGTACGCAGGTGAACACCGGTGAAGCTGTCGGCATCATCGCCGCGCAGTCGATCGGTGAACCCGGTACACAGCTGACGATGCGGACCTTCCACATCGGCGGCGTTGCTCAGGGTGGCCAGCAGTCCTTCCTCGAAGCCTCGCAAGAGGGCAAGATCGTCTTCGAGATGCCGCAGACCCTGGAAAACGCAAACGGCGAGACCCTGGTTGTTGGGCGGAACATGAAGCTGATCATTCAGGATGAGCACGGGGAAGAGCGCGCCAGCCACAAGCTGGGTTACGGCTCCAAACTGTTCGTCAAGGAAGGTCAGACCGTGGCCCGTGGCGACAAGCTGTTCGAATGGGATCCCTACACCCTGCCGATCATCGCCGAGAAACCCGGTACCGCAAAATATGTGGACCTGGTCTCCGGTATCGCTGTGCGGGATGAGACCGACGAAGCCACTGGCATGACCCAGAAGATCGTGATCGACTGGCGTGCGGCTCCCAAGGGCTCTGACCTCAAGCCGGAAATCATCCTGGTGGATGGCGATGGCGAGCCGGTGCGCAGCGATGCGGGCAACCCGCTGACCTATCCGATGTCCGTGGACGCCATCCTGTCGGTCGAAGAAGGCCAGCAGATCATGGCAGGTGACGTTGTCGCGCGTATCCCGCGCGAAGGCGCCAAGACCAAGGACATCACCGGTGGTCTGCCGCGGGTTGCGGAATTGTTCGAGGCCCGTCGTCCCAAGGATCATGCGATCATCGCCGAAATCGATGGTTACGTGCGCTTTGGCCGCGACTACAAGAACAAGCGCCGCATCTCGATCGAGCCTGCTGATGAGTCGATGGAGCCCGTCGAATACATGGTGCCCAAGGGCAAGCACATTCCGGTTCAGGAAGGTGACTTCGTCCAGAAGGGTGACTACATCATGGACGGTAACCCGGCGCCGCATGACATCCTGTCCATCATGGGTGTCGAGGCTCTGGCCAACTACATGATCGACGAGGTTCAGGACGTCTATCGCCTGCAGGGTGTGAAGATCAACGACAAGCACATCGAGGTGATCGTTCGCCAGATGCTGCAGAAGTGGGAGATCTCCGACTCCGGTGACACAACGCTGCTGAAAGGTGAGCATGTGGACAAGCAGGAGTTCGACACCGCCAACGAGAAGGCGCTGGCCCGTGGCAAGCGTCCTGCTCAGGGCGAGCCGATCCTCTTGGGTATCACCAAGGCATCGCTGCAGACCCGCTCCTTCATCTCGGCGGCTTCCTTCCAGGAGACCACCCGTGTCCTCACCGAAGCATCGGTACAGGGCAAGAAGGACAAGCTGGTTGGCCTGAAAGAGAACGTCATCGTGGGTCGCCTGATCCCGGCCGGTACCGGTGGCGCCACCCAGCGGGTGCGCAACATCGCCCAGTCGCGTGACAATGTCGTCCTTGACGCACGCCGCGAGGAGGCAGAAGCCGCCGCCGCACTGGCTGCCCCGTCGATGGATGACGTCGCCACCGAGGATAGCCTCGACAATCTGGTGGAAACCCCAGAGAGCCGCGACTGATCCACGCTGATCTGAAATGAAAACAGCCCCTCGCAACTGATGTTGCGGGGGGCTTTTGTTTGGAGGTGTCCGCAAACCATGATGGCCCGCTCCCGGGACGAAGTGTGATTTCGCTGCAGCTGCGCCGACGGCAGCTTTGAGACTTTGACCTTGCCTGCCTCGGTTGCGCTCAAGCAAACACTCGTGCCATTTTCGTCAGCATAAATCAGTCTTCGTGAGCAATGAGCAATGTACACAATTTGGAACGCTTTAGGTTGGTGTGTGCGTGTAACTGACCGTCTCGTTTTCGGAGAGAAACATCTAAGCAAGTCGCAGATTGACCTACGAACACTTGCGTGTTTTGTTGTTTTCGCGATTGCCTTTTTCGTTGGCTTAGGTGCGGTCGGTTTTATGGAATCTGATTTTGCAGATTTTGGCGTTTGGTTGTGTACAAGTCTTCCTATGGCTTTTGTGTTCATCGCACGCCATCAAAGAGCAGGCAGCTAGATATTCACTTGTTGCACTGAGTTTTCAGACATTCATTCATCCTGCAGCATCGGTGACATTGGGCTCGAAGCGGACCAACGCGATTTGCGGACATCACGTTTTTCGGTGCAGCGGATTCGGTTGTGGGCCGCCCGCGCTGTCTCGGGGCGGGGCGATTTACGATCTTTCCAACGAGCCTTGGGAATGATCTTTTGCGCTCAACACCGCCCGGTCCGTCCGGGCTGCGATTGGGGGCGCTTGGATATGGATATCAAACTCAGCATTGTCGGCCTTGTGCGCTTTTCCGTGCTGACCCCGACCTATTATTCCGAACGGTTCGCGACCCTTGAGGACACGGCTGCCCATCTCTTTGCATCAGAGCGGATGGAGCTGCGGTTTCGGGTGTTCGAACGCCTGTGTCTGCGGTCCCTGTTGCGGCAGAGCGATCAGGGGTTTCATCTGATCGTCCTCACCGCTGAGGATATGCCGGAGATCTATCTGGAGCGCCTTGCGCGTCTGCTGGAACCTGCTTCCAATATCACCCTGATGCCCGTCGGCCCCGGTGCCCATTATCGAATGCTGAAGCAGGGTTACAATGCGGTCCCGCTTGATGGTGCGACGCATCGGCTGATGTTCCGGCTGGATGATGACGATGCGGTGGATCTGGACTATGTCGCCCGCAATCGCCGCCTTGCGATGGGAATGATCCCTCTGCAGAGCGGCGATACGCCTTTTATCCTAGCCAACAACCGCGGCCTTTACCTGCGGCGCACGCAGGGGCCGGATGGTGCGACGGATGACATTTTTGACGCCTGTGAGAAGGCGCCTTTGTCGGTGGGGGCGGCGCTTGTGGCGCCAGTTGAGTATCGCGACAATCCATATCGGTATAATCACCGCCGCTACGCGCAGCATTGGAACACATATTCTGACATCTCGACGCCCGGCTTCCTGCGCACCATTCATGGCGACAACAAATCCCGCCCGGCGCAAATGGGGATCACACATAAGATGTCCGAAGCAGAAATTACCACAGCGCTGGACCGCCATTTCGCCCTGACCCCCGATCAACTCCGGGACGTGTTGCCGTGATCTCTCGGCTGACAGGCAATCAGCTGGGCGCGCTGTTGATGGTGGGCAGTATGGCTGGCTTCACCCTTAATGACGGGATGGTCAAACTTGCCGGGCAAAGCCTGCCGCTTTCGCAGATCCTTGTGGTGCGCGGTGTTGCGGTCAGCCTACTGATTTATGCGCTGGCGCGGAGTTATGGCGGCCTGCGTCTGTCTCTGACGCGGCGCGACTGGGCCCTGGTTGCCGGGCGCAGCCTTGCTGAGATTGCCACCACCTATTTCTTTCTTAGCGCACTGCTCACCCTGCCGATCGCAAATGTGACAGCCATTTTGCAGATGCTGCCGCTGACGGTGACGCTGGCGGCCGTGCTGCTGTTCGGAGAGCAGGTCGGCTGGCGACGGGCCACAGCCATCGGTGCGGGGTTCCTCGGCATGTTGCTGATCGTGCGCCCCGGCACTGAGGGATTTGATACCGGCACCGGCTATGCGCTTGCGGCTGTTCTCTGCGTAACGGCCCGTGATCTCTTTACCCGGCGCATTTCGGCGGCGGTGCCGTCGCTGACGGTTACATTGATGGCGGCTGTGTCGGTTTTGGTGTTTGGCCTCGGGCTTGGCCTACAGGAGACATGGCAGCCGCTGACCCTGCCGACCACGCTGATCCTGCTATTGGCAGCGGGCTGCATCTTTGTCGGCTATCTGTTTTCAGTGATGGTGATGCGGGTGGGGGACGTGGCGGCGGTCTCGCCGTTTCGCTACACGGGCCTGCTTTGGGCGCTGCTCTTGGGGTGGCTGATGTTTGACAGCTGGCCTGATACGCTCACCCTTATCGGGGCGGCCATTGTCGTCGCTGCGGGCGTTTTCAGCCTGTTGCGTGAGCGCCCGCGCCGTGCCGCCGTGCCTGACCTGTCGCCGCCGGAATAACGCGGCTTACCTCGTGATCGCAAAGCGCGCCTCGAATTCGCCCTCTTGCTCCGGGGTAAGACGGGTCAACTCAGGCTCCTTGGCGCCCTTCTGTCGGGAATCATTGGAGGCATTGAGTGTACGCACGAACATTGGCGCATCCGGGATCGTGATGCTGGGCATGAAACGGGCAATCTTGTGGTGGGCGAAGTTCATGATGCTTTGTCCGCAGCCCCCCGCCACATACATCCCCATTGCGGCAACAAAATAGGGGCGGTGAACCTCAGCTGCATAAATCCCATCCGGCTGGAACCGGGCGGTGAACCCCTTGCAGAAATCAATCGCGAGGGTTTGGTTTCGGGCGATCAGCAGCTGGCAGTCCTGAGCGGTCTGTCGCAGCCGTTCAACAAAATCGACTGACACCGCATCATCGTCATCATGGCGAAACTGCAAACAGGGGGCACGGGAATCATGGCGGGCGTCATTCAGCACCTGTTTCATCACCTTCCGGTGCGGGCCAGGGGGCAGGGCGCGGATCTGCACCTGCGGCATATCCGCTGTCAACGCGCGCAGTCGCGCGACATGTACCGCGGGCAGGCTGTCGCCGATGACAATCACCAGCGTGAAATCCGGATCGGTCTGGGCGCGCAGGCAGGGCAGGGCGACCCGCTCCATCAGCTGAAACCGCTCCTCCAGGCGCGCCTCTGCATAGAGATAGGCGATCCGCGCCTCCAGACTGTCATGTTCCACCTGAAAGCCGCCGATGGCCGGGTAGGAAAACCGGCATAGACCTATGACCTGCATCGCGGTACACCCTCACATCCACGGCCTCTGATTTGGGCCGACTGGTTGCATGGGACTATGCACTGCGCTGGTTGCACAAACAAGCAAGGCGCTCGCACCGGTCTCGACCCGGCGTTGGTCATGTCTGTCGGTGTCGTGCGCGCCGGGGCCGCTGTTGACATCCCCCGCGACTCCCCATATACGCCCGCCTATCCGGCACCCGGGGGTCGCCCCAAAAGCCGATATCAAAATCTAAGTGGCCCAAGATCTCGTGCGCCTATTTGTGCGGATCCTCTGTAAACCCACCGCGTCGTTTACCTCGGAATGGAAACGATTGCGGTTTTTGCGCTTGCGGACGCGTAAGTGCGACGAATTTAGCCGTACGTTCAAGGACGTGCATGACACATGTGTTGTTGAGACGGGGAAAGAACCGGAATGCCAACGATCCAACAGCTGATCCGCAAGCCGCGGCAGCCGAAAGTAAAACGCTCTAAGTCCATGCACCTGGAACAGTGCCCGCAAAAGCGCGGCGTCTGCACCCGTGTGTATACCACCACACCGAAGAAACCGAACTCCGCTATGCGGAAAGTTGCGAAGGTTCGCCTGACCAACGGTTTCGAAGTGATCTCCTACATCCCGGGTGAAAGCCACAACCTTCAGGAGCACTCCGTGGTTCTGATCCGTGGCGGCCGTGTAAAAGACCTTCCCGGTGTCCGTTACCACATCCTGCGTGGTGTTCTGGATACCCAGGGCGTCAAAGACCGTAAGCAACGCCGCTCCAAGTACGGCGCGAAGCGTCCTAAGTAAGAAGGATATTGATAAATGTCTCGCCGTCACGCTGCTGAGAAACGCGAAGTTCTGCCCGACGCCAAGTTTGGCGACCGCGTTCTGACCAAATTCATGAACAACCTGATGATCGATGGTAAAAAATCGGTCGCAGAAAGCATCGTTTACAACGCATTCGACCGCGTTGAATCGAAAATCAAACGTGCCCCCGTGGAAGTGTTCCACGAAGCCCTGGACAACGTGAAGCCTTCCGTCGAAGTGCGCTCGCGTCGTGTGGGTGGTGCAACCTACCAGGTGCCCGTTGAAGTGCGCCCCGAGCGCCGCGAAGCCCTGGCGATCCGCTGGCTGATCAAAGCGGCCCGCGCGCGCAACGAAAACACCATGGAAGAACGCCTCGCCGGTGAGCTGCTGGACGCTGTTCAGTCCCGCGGTACCGCCGTGAAGAAGCGCGAAGACACCCACAAGATGGCAGAGGCCAACAAAGCCTTCTCCCATTATCGCTGGTAAGCTAGGGGACCCAAACCTATGGCACGCGAATATCCGCTCGAACTATACCGTAACTTCGGTATCATGGCGCACATCGATGCAGGTAAAACCACCTGCTCCGAGCGCATCCTGTATTACACCGGCAAATCCCACAACATCGGTGAGGTGCACGATGGTGCAGCCACCATGGACTGGATGGAGCAGGAGCAGGAACGCGGCATCACCATCACCTCGGCTGCGACCACCACGTTCTGGGAACGCACCGAAGACGGTGAAACTGCTGACTCGCCCAAGCACCGCCTGAACATCATCGACACCCCCGGCCACGTTGACTTCACCATTGAAGTTGAGCGTTCGCTGGCGGTTCTCGACGGTGCTGTCTGCGTTCTGGACGCCAACGCTGGTGTTGAACCCCAGACAGAAACCGTGTGGCGTCAGGCTGACCGCTACAAGGTTCCGCGTATGGTGTTCGTCAACAAGATGGACAAAATCGGCGCTGACTTCTTCAACTGCGTCAACATGATCGAAGACCGTACTGGCGCCCGCGCGGTTCCGGTTGGTATTCCGATCGGCGCAGAGACCGAGCTGGAAGGCCTGGTTGATCTGGTCAACATGGAAGAATGGCTGTGGCAGGGTGAAGACCTTGGCGCGTCGTGGATCAAAGCACCGATCCGTGACAGCCTGAAAGACATGGCCGACGAATGGCGCGGTAAGATGATCGAAGCGGCCGTCGAAATGGACGACGCTGCGATGGAAAACTACCTGATGGACGGTGCTGAGCCGGACGTCGCTACCCTGCGCGCGCTGCTGCGCAAAGGGACTCTGGAGCTGGCTTTTGTTCCGGTTCTGGGTGGTTCCGCGTTCAAGAACAAGGGTGTTCAGCCGCTGCTCAACGCTGTCATCGACTATCTGCCCAGCCCGCTGGATGTTGTCGATTACATGGGCTTTAAGCCCGGTGATGAAACCGAAACCCGTGATATTGCCCGCCGTGCGGACGACGACATGGCGTTCTCGGGGCTGGCGTTCAAAATCATGAACGACCCCTTTGTTGGCTCGCTGACCTTCACCCGGATCTACTCCGGTGTGCTGAACAAGGGCGACACGTTGCTGAACTCGACCAAAGGTCGTAAAGAGCGCGTTGGCCGGATGATGATGATGCACTCCAATGACCGTGAGGAAATCACGGAAGCCTTTGCAGGCGACATCATCGCGCTGGCAGGTCTGAAAGACACCACAACCGGTGACACGCTTTGCGCCGTCAACGATCCTGTGGTTCTGGAAACCATGACCTTCCCCGATCCGGTGATCGAGATCGCGGTTGAGCCGAAAACCAAGGCTGACCAGGAGAAAATGTCCCAGGGTCTGCAGCGTCTTGCTGCCGAAGATCCGTCCTTCCGCGTGGAGACCGACATCGAGTCTGGTCAGACCATCATGAAGGGCATGGGCGAACTTCACCTGGACATCCTGGTTGACCGTCTGAAGCGTGAATTCAAGGTCGAAGCCAACATCGGTGCGCCGCAGGTTGCTTACCGTGAGACCATCGGTCACGAAGTCGAACACACCTACACCCACAAGAAACAGTCGGGTGGTTCGGGTCAGTTCGCTGAAGTGAAGATGATCATCTCGCCGACAGAGCCTGGCGAAGGTTATTCCTTCGAATCCCGCATCGTTGGTGGTGCGGTTCCGAAGGAATACATCCCGGGTGTTGAAAAGGGCGTCCAGTCCGTCATGGATAGCGGCCCGCTGGCTGGCTTCCCCGTGATCGACTTCAAGGTTGCTCTGATCGACGGTAAGTTCCACGACGTTGACTCCAGCGTTCTGGCCTTCGAAATCGCAGCACGTATGTGTATGCGTGAAGGCATGCGCAAAGCTGGCGCCAAGATGCTGGAACCGATCATGAAGGTGGAAGTTATCACACCTGAGGATTACACCGGTGGCATCATCGGCGATTTGACCTCGCGTCGTGGTCAGGTGACCGGCCAGGAGCCCCGCGGCAACGCAATTGCGATCGACGCATTTGTGCCGCTGGCGAACATGTTCGGCTACATCAACACCCTGCGTTCGATGAGCTCGGGCCGCGCCCAGTTCACCATGCAGTTCGATCACTACGATCCGGTTCCGCAGAACATCTCTGACGAGATCCAGGCAAAATTCGCATAAGCGAACAGATATTGAGGGGTTCGCGCCACGGCGCGTGCCCTTCTCAACACGAAAAGGAGGCCTCTCATGGCTAAGGAAAAGTTTGA